>NZ_JBZYCU010000001.1:0-162212 GCF_058933875.1 Streptococcus sp. STC1396
CTAAAGTAGGAATGTTAAGGTATTACGGTTTATGTTGTTTAGACTGGGAGTTGATTCCAGCCCCGCAGATAGTCAAAAGGAGATAGACTATGAAGAAAATACTGCTCAGACTAATGTTCCTTGCAATGTTAGTTGCTCTTTTGCCTGTTCATGTGGCACAAGCGTGTTCTGCTTTTATTGTCGGTAAAGATCTGACAGCAGATGGCTCTACTCTATTTGGTCGGACAGAGGACTATCCATACGCCCCTGACGGTGGTCGGCACAATCAAAACTATGTAGTTGTGCCAGCTAAGACCTATAAAGATGGCGATAAGATAGAAGATGAGTCAAATGGCTTTACCTATCCGCATTTGGCGAATGAAATGAAATACACAGCTGTCTACGACTCTGATCGTGACAACGGAAGTAACGGAAACTTCGCTGCGCATGGCTTTAATGAACTTGGTGTAGCTATGACAGCGACCGTTTCAGCAACACCAAATGATAAAGTGCTAAAAGAAGATCCACTTGTAAAAGATGGTCTTCCAGAAGCATCATTAGTTGACCTTGCTTTGCCTCGTGCAAAAACAGCACGTGAAGTTATTGAGACAGTTGCGAAAGTTCTGGATGAAAAAGGATCAGCAGAAGGAAATATAATCGTTGCAGCAGATAAGAATGAACTGTGGTACATGGAAATCCTGTCTGGTCACCAATACGTAGCTATCAAGTTCCCAACGAATAAGTATGCTGTCTTTGCAAATACTTACTATCTTGGTCACGTTGACTTGAACGATAAGGAAAATGTCATTGCTTCTAAAGACGTGGAAGAAGTAGCTAAAAAAGCAGATAACTATAAGACTGATAAAGATGGCAACTTTATGATTGCTAAATCTTACGGACCTGATGAATACATGGAACGTAACCGTTCACGGACCTATGCAGGTATCAAGTGGATGGATCCACAAGCAAAAGTAAATTATGACGATGAAGCTTTTGATCTCTTGCGCGAACCAACTGATCCAAATAAGAAATACACGGTTCATGATGTGATCGCGGAACAAAGAAATCGTTTTGAACACTTGCCAGAATATAAAGCAGATGACTTAGTTGAAGTCGGTAAGAAGATCGATGGCAATGTCTACAAATATGCGCTAGGTAACGAAAACGTAATTGATGCTCACGTTTATCAAATCAAGCCCAACCTACCAACGGCCTTCGGTGGTATCATGTGGCTAGGTCTTGCCCAAAGCCGCAATACTCCGTATGTGTCATTCTACGGTAATGTCGAAGATACCTATGAAGCTTTCAAAAACCGCTCAACCAAATATGACGGTAAATCTTGGTACTGGTCTGTTTGGCATATTGACCAAATGGCTATGAAATATCCAGAAATCTTTGGCAATAGTATCCAAGAAAAATGGAAAGAAAAAGAAGCCGAGTGGGATAAAGAACAAATCGAACGCGATGCCAAATATGCAGGCTATACTGATGAACAAGCGAAAGAGGCTGGTCCCGAAGTGACCAAAGAAGCTCTGGAACGCTCAGAAAAAATCTTTAAAGAAATCAAAGCTATTGAAGCAGAGATGGAAGAAAAGATTAAGAAGGAAAAAGGTGAAGATGCGGATCTGGTTTATGAGGGTTATAACAAAGCAAACTTGTTAGCAGAATACAAAAATAACAAGAAAGATAGTCAATCAGAACAATCTGAAACCAAGAAAAACGATTCTAATCAGTATGGTATGTGGCTGATTATCGCTTTAGTGGTGATTATTCCTGGATTTATTGCATTCAGACGATCTAACAAGAAAAAAGATCAAAACTAAATTTTAAACTCAAGCCGGAAATGTTGATTTCTGGCTTTTTTAGATATTTATTTTTTTAAGAAAAAGTCAATTGGCTAGTTATCAAAAAAATTGAGAATAGATTTCTTGAAACCGCTTGCATTATAATATTATAAATAGTATACTAAGTGTGGTATTATAATTCTACAAAAAATAAACAAAATAAAGGAGAAATGTATGAAAAAAGTGCTTTTTCGTTCACTTCTTGCTCTCTTGACGATTTTCCTGCTTCCTTTTCAGATAGTAGAGGCCTGTACAGGCTTTATCGTCGGTAAGAACTTAACAACAGACGGCTCAACTCTTTATGGCCGGACAGAAGATTTGGAGCCAAACCATAACAAGGTTTTTCTGGTTCATGAGCGAAAGACTAATGCAGCAGGCGAAAAATTAGTCGATCAGGTCAATGGGTTTGAATGGACCCTGCCTGCTGAAAGCTATAAATATACTTCTGTTTCAGATGTGACCCCTGCAGATGGAATCTACGATGAGGTTGGTTTTAATGAGTATGGTGTCTCCATCTCAGCGACTGTCTCAGCTAAGGCCAATAAGGCTATTCAAAAGGTGGATCCTTATGTGGAGAAGGGATTGGCCGAGTCTATCTTAACCACTGTAGTCCTGCCTCATGTCAAGACGGCTCGCGAAGGGGTAGAGCTGATGGGGAAAATTGTAACTGAGCAAGGTGCTGCTGAGGGCAATATCATCACCATCGCAGATAAGACCGGCGTCTGGTATATGGAAATCTTGTCTGGACACCAGTATGTAGCGATTAAGTTTCCAGATGACAAATACGCAGTCTTTCCTAATACCTTCTTCTTAGGCAGTGTCGACTTTGCTGATACAGAAAATGTTATTGCCTCTGAAGGTGTAGAAGAAGTAGCCAAGAAGGCCGATTCTTATAAGGAAATCGACGGGAAATTCCACATTTCTCAATCCTACAATCCTCCTATGGCAGAAGCAGACCGTTCTCGCGCTTGGGCAGGGATTACCAGCCTAGATCCGGATGCACCGATTTCTTATAACGATGCCTACTTTGATCTCATGCACAGCACGAATAAGAAAATCTCAGTAGCTGATGTCATGAAAATGCAGCGCAACCGTTTTGAAGGCACTCAGTTCAAGCCTTTAGATCAGATGGAACTGGACGGTAAGGGCATCCCTCAGCGCGGTTCAGTAGATCCCGTTTACAAATATCCACTAGGCAATCCGAACGTTATGGAAGCCCATGTTTTCCAACTCAAAGACAATATGCCTGCCAGCATGGGTGGCGGTACTATGTGGCTGGCAGTAGGCAGTCCGCGCTTCTCCCCTTACTTGCCTTATAATGGGAATATCACTGACACCTACTCAGCTTATAAGGTGCCAACAACTTCCTACAGTCCAGACTCTTGGTACTGGGTAGCATCTCATATCTATGATATGGCGGCTAAACATCAGGAGCTCTTTGGCACTTCTATACAGGATAAGTGGAAGGCTTTAGAAGCCAAAATGATTGAAGAACAGGCCGGTTTGGACCTTGCCAATGCGGGATTAGAAGATTCATCTGCTCAAGTGACTGCTGAAAGCATAGCCAGAGCAGAAGCTGTATTCAAAGAAATGAAAGCTCTGGAAGCAGAAATGGAAGCTAAGATTAAAGAAGCTGAGACAAAACCGTCTGATTCCAGCAGTTCATCATCTAGCTCTTCTGCAGAGACGAGCACTTCTTCCAGCAGCTCATCTACCTCCAGCACCAGCAGTTCCAGCTCCCAACCTTCTACTGATCAGCAGGTTATCGATAGTTTGGTAGACGATGCGACAGGTATCAGTCTGAAAAATGCTGACTTGGTCAAGGCAGGCCTGAAACTATCTGTGACTAAAGTAAACACAGACGACCAAAATGCAGATACTTATGACATCAAGCTGACAGACCCGCAAGGTCAGCCAGTCCATCAGGTCAGCCCTACTCTGGTGACCATGCCGATCCGCAAGGGAGCGACTGTAGAAGGAGTCTATGCCCTTGATGAAAATGGCAAGCAGGTTGAGAAATTTGATGTAACGGTTAATCAAAACCAGACCATCAGCTTCACGACCAATCATTTCTCTGTTTATCAAGTGCAGTACCGAAATGAGCAGTCCGTCAAGGCCAAGAAAAAAGACCTGCCATCAACAGGTGAGCAAGTCACATTCTTAGGAATTATAGGTATTATTCTTTTGGGTGTTGTTATCTACGTTTTGAAAAAATCTAAAAAGAAATAGAAGCCAGAAATCCCCTCAATCGAATGATTGAAGGGATTTTTACAAATGATGAACTTACTAGATTTTTTAGTTCACACATATTCTGAGTGAAGCTAAGCCTATAATAAAAAATAAACTGAATGCCTATCTCAGTACCACTGACTGTAGTCATAAGTATTGAGGATGATGTCAGTGATTTCTTGCGGGCTTTCCTGAGCGCCGCTTGTAATCCAGAGAGAGACAATTCCCTCGATGCTGGATAGGAAAATCTCCAGGGCATATTTCTCTGGAGCTCGGAAATTTTCTCGGAGAAAGGCCTCGGTACTGGCAGTTTGTTGCTCACTGAGGATAATGCTAGTCATGAATTCTCGAATGGTTTCCCGAAAGTTGATATATTTGCTTTTTGCCACGGCATTGATCAGGCGCTCATTTTCCTTGAGATTTTGGAAATTTGCCATCATCAGCTCTCGGGGAGATGTTGCATGTTCTTCAAAAAGGCTGCGCAGCTGGGAGATAATTTCCTCTTTGAGGCGCTCCATCATATCATACTTATCAATGTAATGCAGATAAAAAGTTCCGCGATTAATACCGGCTCGCTTGCAGAGTTTACTGACAGAAATATTTTCGAATTTTTCTTCTGAAAGTAGCTGGATCAGAGCTTCCTTGATGTCTTCCTTGGTGGATGTTTGGCGTTTTTGGGCCATCTTTGCTCCTTTTTATTAAATCAACACTTTGTTGATTTCTGACTATTGCAATTCACTTGTTTCCATTATATAATATCTTTGATAAATAATCAACATGTTGTTCATTTAATAAAATCTGCTAGTTATAAAGAATGAAAGGGATGAGGAAATGGCTTACATTGAGTTAAAAAATAGTTTTAAACGCTATCAAACAGGCGATACAGAAATTATTGCGAACAATGATATTTCTTTTGAAATTGAAAAAGGAGAGCTGGTTATTATTTTAGGAGCGTCTGGTGCTGGCAAGTCAACCGTCCTCAATATCTTGGGGGGGATGGATACCAATGATGAAGGGCAGATTTTGATAGACGGCCAGAATATTGCTGATTACACCTCTCATCAGTTGACTGACTACCGCCGCAATGATGTGGGTTTTGTCTTTCAGTTTTACAATCTGGTTCCCAATCTGACAGCCAAGGAAAATGTGGAGCTAGCTTCTGAAATTGTCAAGGATGCCCAGGATCCGATAGCGGCTTTGACGGCAGTTGGTTTGGAGAAACGAATCAATAATTTCCCCGCCCAGCTCTCAGGTGGAGAGCAGCAGCGGGTCTCTATCGCTCGGGCAGTGGCCAAAAATCCTAAGCTTTTGCTCTGCGATGAGCCGACCGGAGCCTTGGATTATAAGACTGGTAAGCAGGTTCTTCAGATTCTTCAGGACATGTCCTGCAAGCAAGGGGCGACCGTCATCATCGTAACCCACAATGCTGCTTTGGCTCCTATTGCTGATCGGGTTATCCGTATGCACGATGCCCGAATCCAGTCTGTTACTTTAAATGCTAGGCCTCAGGATATTGCCAGTCTGGAGTATTAGCGGGGTGAGTATATGAGAAAATCAATTCTTAATAAAGATATCTGGCTCTCCTTTCGTCAGTCAAGAGGACGCTTTATTTCTATTATGAGTCTGATGATGCTGGGCGCTTTTGCTTTGGTTGGGCTCAAGACATCTGGTCCTGATATTGAGCGGTCTGCCAGTCGCTATCTATCCAGTCTTAACACCATGGATCTAGCTCTTATTTCTGACTATGGGATTAGTAAGGAAGACCAGAAAGAGCTAGATGGGATAGATGGTACTCAGGTGGAGTACGGTTATTTTACAGATGCTGTGATTGGCGAATCCTACCAAGCCCTTCGGGTCTTTTCTAAGCCAGATAATATTTCTAAATTTAAGCTGGTTTCTGGTAAATATCCAAGAAATAACCGAGAAATTGCACTGCTCAGCTCTTTTCAGGACCGTTACAAAATCGGAGATAAGATCACTGTAAACGAAAAGAGTGGTGGAAATCAACTTTTGACTCAGCACAGCTTTACCATTACTGGATTTGTTAACTCAGGAGAGCTGGGTTCCACTGTTAATTTTGGCAATACCAACGTCGGCAACGGGACCTTGTCTGGCTATGCCCTTGTGCTGCCTCAAGCTTTCAATAGCCAAGTCTATACTCTTGCCCGTTTGACTTATACGGATTTAAAGGGGCTGAATTCTTTTGGGCCTAACTATCGGACCAAACTGGAAAAGCATCAAAAAGACTTGGAAAAACTGGTCGCAGATAATGCAGAAAATCGTTTAGAAGAAATCCAGTCAGCAGCTAAGAAGAAGATTCAGGACGGTGAGGCCGATTTGCAAAAAGCTCAGCAAAGTCTGATAGATGCTGAAAATCAGCTGGCGGATGGGCAAAATCAAATCAATCAGAAACAAGCTGATTTAAACCAGGCTCAGTCGCAAATTGCTGAAAATGAAGGAAAATTAAGTCAGGCTACTACCCAGCTTGCTGAAGCTGAACAGGCACTTGCCGCTTCAAAAGCTCAGTTGGATGCAGTAGCTCCGCAAATTGCCGTAGGTCAAAATCAGCTGAATCAAAACAAGGCACAATTAGATGCGGCACTTGCATCCCTGATGGCAGCTCAGCAAATCTTAGAGGGCAAAAAGGCGGACTTGGATACAGCCCAAGCCAGTCTCAGCCAAGGTCAGGCAGAATTGGAAGCTGCCAAATCTCAGCTGCAGGCGCAGCTTGCGGTTATTGAGGCTCAAGGTGGCAATCCTGCTGATTTTCCAGAAATTGCTGCTGCCCAGCAAGAAATTGCCGCTAAGGAAACAGAATTGGCTGCTGCCCAGCAGGCACTAGAAGCTGGCAATGTCCAATATCAGACGGCACTTACAACCTACCAAGCTCAGGAAGCTTCCTATCAATCTGGCTTAAGCCAGTATCAGGAGGCTGCCGCCCAGTTTGAAAGTAAAAAAGCGGCCTATAATGCTGGCTTAAATCAATATCAGACAGGATTAGCCAGTCTTGAAAGTAAAAAAGCTGAATATCGGTCAGGTGTCAATCAGCTGGCCCAAGCCAAAGAACAGTTAGCAGCAGGCCAGCAGCAGATTGACCAAGCTCAAGCAAGCCTAGATGAGAAAAAATCTGAGTTTGATCAGCAAAAGAGAGAGGCAGAGAGCAAGATTAAAACGGGACAGGTAGAGATTCAAAAAGCTAAAGAAGAAGCTGCTGGTCTATCGCTTCCAAGTTACCATGTCTATACCCGACGCAACTTTCCGGGAGACACAGAGTATCAGATAACGGCAACTCGTGCCAGCGGTATGTCCTCGGTCGGAAATGTCTTTCCAATCGTACTTTACTTAGTGGCGGCTTTAGTAACCATGACGACGATGACACGTTTTGTGAGTGAGGAGCGCATGAACGCAGGAATTCTTCGGGCCTTAGGCTACGAAAACAGAGACGTCATCAAAAAGTTTGTTGTCTATGGCTTAATTGCAGGTGTCTTGGGAACGATTTTGGGTATTCTTGCGGGAACCTACTTTCTGCCCTATATCCTTGGGAAGTCACTCTTCCAAACCTCTACCTATCCAGCGATTAGACTGGATTTCTACTGGCAGATTAGTTTGGCTGCCCTAGTCCTCTCTCTTATCTGCAGTGTTGTACCAGCACTTTACATTGCTCACAAGGAGTTGAAAGAAAAGCCGGCTCAGCTGCTTTTACCCAAGCCTCCAAGCAAGGGTTCAAGCATTTTATTGGAAAAAATCGGCTTTATCTGGCGTCGTCTCAGCTTCGCTCAAAAAGTGACTGCCCGCAACATTTTTCGCTACAAGTTGCGTATGTTTATGACCATCTTTGGGGTGGCTGGTTCCGTCGCTTTGCTCTTTGCAGGACTGGGCATTTCTTCCTCTCTGGGAGGAATTGCAGAGCGGCAATTCGGAGAAATTTTTCAGTATGATATGATTGTTGTGGAAAAGAATCGTAACAGTCAAGCAGAAGAACAGTCTCTGATTCAAGCCTTGAAATCAGACAAAGTATCTGGCTCCCAAGGCATTTACCGTGAGACTTTTACCAAAACCATCAAGGGTCTCAAAGATGAGCAGTCCATTGCTATGTTTGTGTCAAAAACCAATGATTTTAAAGGTTTTATGGAGCTCTACGATAGTCAAAGTGGGCAAAAATTGACCCTTTCAGATAATGGCATTGTTCTTTCAAGAAAACTGGCGACTGTTTTAAATGTATCGGTCGGAGACAGCATTGAACTGACATCTGATGAAGGGAAGGCCTACAAACTAAAGGTTTCAGGTATCTCAGAAATGTATGCAGGCCACTTTATTTTCCTGAATCAAACCTATTATGAAAAGGTTTTTGCCCGAGATTTTGCGATTAATGCCTATCTGGTCAAGCTCAAAAATCCTTCAAACAAGAATATTCAGGCTAGAGCCGCTGATTTTATGAAAGAGACCGGTGTTCAAACCGTCGTACAGGATATTGAAGTGATAGAGTCGATTAATGCAGCTGTCAAGTCTTTGGGCTTGGTCATGCAGATTCTAACTCTGGTCTCCATTCTCTTAGCAGTGGTCATCCTTTATAATTTGACTACGATCAATGTCTCTGAGCGGATTCGAGAGTTGTCTACCATCAAGGTACTGGGCTTCCATAACAAGGAAGTAACTCTGTACATCTATCGTGAAACGATAGTCCTCTCACTGATTGGCATTGTGGTCGGAATCTTTGCTGGGAAGGCGCTCCACAGCTTCCTGTTGCAGATGATTGCACCGGAAAATGTTCTTTTCAATCCAGAAGTGTCCTTTACGGTTTACCTGATTCCAGTCATTTCCATCATGGGCATCCTAATCCTTTTAGGTTATATGGTCAATTACAATCTCAGACGGGTAGATATGCTAGAAGCTCTCAAGTCGGTGGATTAATGCTCGTTTGTATATATAAAACTTCCCTCAATGTTTTGTTTTTTGAGTGGAAGTTTTTTTGATCTTTGTTATAATATTTCTTGTATAGAAAGAGAAAGATACGATGAAAAGAAAAATTGCCTTATTATCAGATGTGCATGGGAATAGCACAGCCTTGGAAGCAGTACTGGCGGATGCGGAAAGCAAGCAGGTGACAGATTATTGGTTTTTGGGTGATCTACTCATGCCAGGGACTGGTCGGCGCAATGTTCTGGACAGACTGAATCAGCTGCCTATCAGCCTACAGGTTCGGGGAAATTGGGAAGATAGCCTTTGGCGTGCCCTGCATGGCAAGCTGGACTTGTCTCGCCCTAGCCATCTTTACTTGACAAGGCTCTGCCATTTTATCTTGGAGGAAATTCGTCCAGAAGAAATTGACCGTATGCAAGAGTTACCTCTGCAAGTTTTGACAGAAGTAGAAGGTTTGAAAATTGCAGTCAGCCACCACTTGCCGGATAAAAACTGGGGTCGGGAGCTGATTCATATCGGTGATCAGGTTGATTTTGACCGACTCTTTGAGGGAAATGAAGCGGCCATTGCCATCTACGGCCACATCCACCAGCAATTTCTTCGCTATGGGACTAAGGGCCAGCTGGTTATCAATCCAGGCTCCATCGGACAGCCCTTCTTTTTGGACGCGACTTTGCGGCAGGATCTGCGAGCCCAGTATGCTATCATCGAAATTGATGAGACCGGTCTGAAGGATGTGGACTTGTGTAGAGTCGCCTACGATGTTGAGCAGGAGTTGGAAATAGCGCGTGAGCTCCAGTTGCCCTATTACGAAATTTATGAGGAAAGCATAGTCAATGGCATTCACCATACCCACAATCACGATCTCTTGCGAGAAATCAGTGAGCGGGAAGACTATTTTGCCTCGGTTAAGGAGTTCTTGAGAGACCCTTTATAAACTTGCAGCGCCTGCAGAACAATGTTTTTTTGTCAATTAAATAAGCGGTCGAAGATTCTTGCTTCGACCGCTTTATCTATTGACATGATTCTAAAATCCTCCGCCACTTCCTCCGTGACTTCTGCCTGATGAAGATGTATGTGTGGTGCTACCACCAGAACTAGAGTTGCTGCTAGGTTCTGGTTTTGGTTGCTTGCTTACCTTTGAGAAGAGGAAGAATTCTTGAGAATTGGTAATCTGAAGGCTGTTTTTCTTGATGTAATCAGCGGCTCCGGTTTGATAATGGACGGATTTGAGCTGACCTTTCATTCCTGTTACGATGAGATAGGCGATACCAAAACCGATAGCCAGAGCCCCAGGAATCCAGTACCAATCTAAAGGTTCCTTGGGGAGATTATGCACATCATAAGGCTGTCCTTTTCTGGCTTGCGTCAGAAAGTCATCGCACTGCTCAGCGTAGGTTGTAAAAGCAGCATTGTAGTCACCATCTTTTAAATCAGGCAAGAACTGCTTTGATAGATAATCTAAGCCAGCATCGGTAAAAGCAGTGATGCCGTAGCCTGTTGTTGAAATGTGCCATTTTCGTTCTGTCATACTGACTAAGAGAAGAAGACCATCGTGGTTTTTCCCTTGGCCGTAGCCGTTGTAATCGAAGTAATCATCTGCAAAGTCTTGGGCACTCTTTCCTTCCAGACTCTTGACGGTTACGACAACGACATCGCATTTTTGGCGCTGACTAATGTCTTCGAGCTTTTCTAGCAAGACTTTTTCTTGCTCTGGCTTTAGCAAGTCGGCATCATCTACCAATAACTTATTGGCTGATGAATCGAGAAGCTTGAGTACCTTATTGAGATAATACCGGACACAGCTATAATTGTTTTCACCGCTCTCAAAAGCTTCCCAAAGTATGTCGTCACTCTTTTCGCCTAGCTTTTCTTCAGCATTTCCAGCATAATAGACGGTCCACTCGTCCTTTTCCTCATCGACAGCAAGGAGAACGCCTTCGGCTGTCCCTGCAGCTTCTTGATAAATCTTTTCAGCATAGGCTTGAATGCCATCTTCACCTGCTGACTTGGCTGCCAGAAAGTAGACTTTGAAGTGATAGCGCTCATCAATCTCTTTGGCGGCTTTATTAATCTCGGCAATTTCCTCACTGGAAAAGGCGGAAACTTCATCGCGAATATAGCTGGTTTCTTCTTCTGCACAGACGGTTCCAATCATGAGCAAGGAAAGCAGAAGGGTTGTCAGTAAAGTTATGAATTTCTTCAACATAGTCTGATCCTCCTTCTCACAGTAAGTTGATTAGCCATGCTACCGCATAACTAACTAAACTTGCCGCCACGCCAATACCAATCAGCCAACATCTATAAGCTTGTTTGTCTAATGGCAGGTCGCCGACGAATTTACCAGTCTGACCATTCATGGCAAAGACAAATTTTTTACCATTCCAAGTTGTATTTAAGATCCAAACTGGATAAAGCACATACTTGGTCGAGCCATTTTTAAGTCGGATATTTGATGATTCTGCAACAACGGTATCGAAATTGGTGACCGTGTTTGCAAAGACAGTTTCTGTACTTTGCTTGACACGGCGATTGGCATGAGAAAGACCTTCCTCAGCACCAACATCATACTTGTCTGCCAGATAACCTGCTAAGTATGCAGTCTGAAAATTAACAGCTTCTGAAAAATCAAAGGGTTCAATGGATTCCATCAATTGATTATCTAATTTGCTTGAACCATCAACTGGGATTCGCTCAAAACCTAACTGACCAGAACGAAGAACAGAAAAGTAGTTCGTTTCGGTGTAGTTGTAGTCCTTATCACTCCAGCTTCTCACTCTAGTGGCTTGATACTGAATATCGGCATCCGCTTCTGTATCAAAAAGCCAGAATGGGACATAAAGTCCTTTGACTTCATCAATGTGATTTTGGTCTTTAAAGACCTTGGGAAGGAGGATTTTCCCCATAAGGTGTTTACTTAGTTTTTCCTTGGCTGCTTTTTTGTCCAATTTAAAGGGAATGACATAGTCTGGCTTTAAATCACCAGAAAAGCGTCCCATCATAACGACAGGATTGTCACAGAATGGGCAGGATGTGGCTGCCGTTGATTCATCACCAACGATTTCACCGCCACAAGACTTACAGACATAGACGGACATGTTATCTGTCTCGCCACTTTCCCATTCACCACCAGCTTGAGAAGTCCACGTTAGATCTTCATCGGCTTGATTTTTTAATGCTTCATCTAATGCCTGCAAACTATCCATATTCAACTCGGTATCACAATAAGGACACTTCATTTTTTGGATAGAACTGTTAAATTCAAGAGCACCGCCGCAATTCGGACATTTATATTCTTGTAATTCTGCCATGATGACCTCCTTTCTACTGTCATCGGTCTATGAGATAGAGAAAAAAGTTTTAAATAAGGTCATGTTCATCAAAAACATTACCACATTCAGGGCAGAATTTTGGTGGATTGTATGGATCTTCAGGCTGCCAGCCACAGTTGCTGCAACGGTATTGGCGCTTGGCTTCAGGTTTCGGTTGGCCGCAATTTGAGCAGAATTTGCCCTTGTTGACAGTGCCACAAGAACAGGTCCAACTATCCTGAACAGGTTTTGGCGAACCGCATTCGGGACAGAATTTCCCGGAAGCTTCATGTCCATTTGGGCAAGTCCATTTATCTGTTGGACTTTGAGAAGCTGCAGACGCTGCTTGTGCCGATTGTTTGGCGGCTTGTTCTTGCTGTCCCATGGCAAAAAGATTTTGAGCATTCATACCGCCGCCCGCGCCTGTAGCCATGCCTAGTCCCATGAAGCCGGTCATAGCACCGCCAGGATTATTAGCGGCTGCTTTCATAGCATCTGCCTGTGCTCCAACCAAAGTAGCAGCTGCCATTGTTGTATCTTTCATAATGGCCGTACGTTGCGCTTGCTTGATCATTTCAGCATCTTCTTCTGGAAGAGTGACAGAACCCAGAGCTACGCTAATGACTTTCAGCCCACGGAGCTCGCCCCATTTGCTAGATAAGGCTTCGTTCATGGCATTTTCCAGCTCTGTATTGTGGCTCACGATTTGATTTGGCCGCAATTCTAAGTCAGATAATTGAGCAAAAGCTGGTTGAAGAGCGCTGATAAATTCAGTTTTCAGTTGTGATTCGAGTTCTTCCCGCAGATATTCTCTTTCTACGTTTCCGCAGACATTGGTGTAGAAAAGAAGCGGGTCAGCAATCTTGTAAGAATAAACGCCAGAGCAGCGGACAGAAACATCTATATCCAGACCGATTTTGGAGTCCACTACCCGAAATGGAATTGGGTTTGGGGTGCCAAACTTATTATCGATAAGTTCCTTGGTATTGAAATAGTAAACACGCTGGTCTTTGCCTGTATCACCACCATAAGTAAACCGTTTACCGATTTGTTTGAAGGTTTCCTTGATGGATTCACCTAAATTGCCTGTAAAAATGCTAGGCTCACTAGAGGTGTCGTAAGTAAATTGACCAGGCTCAGCACAGACTTCAACAATTTTTCCTTGTTCGACAATCATCATACATTGACCGTCTGCCACAGCAATTCCAGATCCGTTTGAAATAATGTTGTCGTTGCCCTTAGTGTTGGAAGAACGTCCAGATATTTGTTTTTGCCCTTTGACCACCATAACGGACTTGTCCATGGCATCACAGTAAAAAAATTCCTTCCATTGATCGGCTAAGACGCCTCCTACGGCGCCAATTCCTGCTTTAATAAGGCCCATAAGAATCTCCTTTCTTTTTACAAAACACGCTGATTGGCATTAATTTAAAGATTCCTGATAAATCACCTCATCTCTTTTGACAGTGAATTTTGAGTATAGCAAAAAATCGTGTGCTGATGAACACACTTTTATATTTTCTAATTTTATAATTTGCTTGACTCGAAGTTTTGAAAACGCTTTCCTATATAAACTATTATATCATATTTTTGGAAGATTACAATAATTTATAGGAGAAAACATGCAGACAGGAAGCAAAAGTGAAGACAAGAATATATAAGTAACACTTGAAGTTACAACGTTTTTAATATATAATAAAGGAGAATAAGAGCAGAGAGGAGAATGAAATGCAAATTTCTAGCCGTTTTACTATGGCGACTCACATCCTAGTGGTTATCGCTCTAGAATGTAAAAATGAAAAAATAACGAGCGATTTGTTGGCAGGCAGTGTCGGAGTCAATCCAGTTATTATCCGCAAGACCTTGTCCCAACTTAAGAAGGCTGGCTTGATTACCGTTGCCCGCGGAACAGGAGGAGCAGAGCTTGCTAAGGATTTAAAAGATATCACGCTCTTGGATATCTATCAGGCAGTAGAATGCCTGGGCAAGAGCGGGCAGCTCTTTAGTTTCCATGATAAGCCTAATCCAGACTGTCCGATCGGCAAGAACATTCACACTGTTTTAGACGACCGCTTGGCTGCTATCCAGACAGCCATGGAAGCAGAATTAGCTCAAACCAATCTGGCCCAAGTCGTTGCGGCTGCGGAAAAAGAAATTCAACAACAAGCTGTTTCCCAATAATCAGCTTGTTGTTTTGCAATTTCCAATGGCTTTGTTTATAGTAACAAACATTGATATATTTTGAGAAGGTCGCTGTGAAAAACAGAACGAGTGGACAGACACTCTGAAGATGAGGAAAGCAGTTAAAAAGTACCAAATTCGGTGCTTTTTAACTTACTTTAAATATGGTAAAATGGATAGAATCAAATCATGAAAAGAGTATAAAATGGCGAAAAAAATATACGCAAATATTCTTTTTGATGATGACTAAGAATAGAGAAAATTTGAATGTACAGAGGAAAAAGCATGAGATTACCCCAAAATAAGACAAAGCATGAACTTACAAAATTATGGACTGGGGAGCTGATGGCTGTTGTATCATTTTGGCTATGTTTTTTTGCTTTAAAAGACTGGCTCTTAAATACAATGATGTTGATTTCTATTTTATATCCACTAACTGTATTGAGTTTAATTCTTATTCAGGGTTCCTTATATTGGCTGATTTTGTTAAAGAGATTATCCAAGCCGCAATTTGCCAGAACAAATACAAGAAAGATATACAGCATCTTTAAAATGATTGATTTGATTTTATTATGCTTCGGCGTCCCTATGATTATACTCTGTTTTGTAAATGTTCCTGTAATGATGTTCGCAAGTTTCATCTTGACCTTTGCAGTAATTGAGTGGATAAACTATTACAAAGTACGATTATCTTACAGTGCGAATCCTTTCGTTTTATTGAGACGTATTAAAAACGGGAAATTGTCAAAGAGTAGATTAGCTAAAGAACTTAGTGGAAAATAACTTGCAGATTGTCTAACCGAAACAATTAAATACAATTCTACTACATAATCATTCATCAAACAGTAAGTCCAAATGATTTACTGTTTTTTTATTGCACAAAATTAGAAAAAGAGAATACCCTTATGAATAATAAAATACATCAACAGAAATAAAGTCAGAAATAGAAGCTAAACAGGAGGACTTAGAGAAGTACGAAAAAGATGTCCAACTTAAAAACAGGGAAAAGCTAATTAGAAAATATCGAGCATTGAAGACAAAATATAAATCCCAGACTGATAGGACGAGGTGTAATTTTAGAGAATTTTATAGACGGAGCAAGCATATAAAAGTACCAAATCCAGTGCTTTTTAACTTACTTTAAATATGATAAAATAGATATGATTAAAATATGGAAAGAGTATAAAATGGCGAAAAAATCAAACGCAAATATTGGATTTGAAAAGGAACTATGGAATGCTGCAGATTCACTTCGAGGACACATTTCAGCATCAGAGTATAGAAAAGTAAAAACTTTTATGAAAATGATGAGCTTGTTGCAATGACTCATGAATTAACGGAGACATTGCGCAAAAGCAGAACTATTGATTGGCAGAAAAAACATTCTGCGCGTGCTCGTATGCGCATGCTTGTTAAACGGCTCCTTAGGAAATACAAATATCCACCGGAGGGTGTTGAAGACGCTATTGTGACTGTTATCAAACAATGTGAAATGTGGACAGATAATCCTGATAATAATTATGAGTCCTATTCATTTTATGACCAACTGATGGTTGCTGAAAAATAATATTTACTCAAAATATCAGTCATTTTTTGAGAATCTTTCGAAGATGTTTTGTTACAATATTTTCACCATTCCAGAAAGTAAAAATAAGAACCCGTGTAAGCAAAAAAGCACCAAATTCGGTGCTTTTTTGCTATGTTAATTAAAATACAGCAAGTCCTTGCTGGTTTCGGTGAAGAGTTCAAAACCATTCTTAGTGACGTGACCGCAGTCTTCAATGCGGACACCAACCTTGCCAGGGATGTAGATACCGGGCTCGACAGAGAAGCACATGCCTTCCTCGATGACCATGTCGTTGCCCTCCATGATGGATGGGAATTCGTGGACATCCATACCGATGCCGTGACCCAGACGGTGGTTGAAATACTCACCATAGCCAGCTTTTTCGATGACCTCGCGAGCCGCTCGATCCACTTCATGAGCTGTGACGCCTGGTTTGATAAAGTCAAGCGCTGCTTGCTGGGCTTCCAATGTCAGATGGTAGATATCTTTTTTGAACTGGTCCGGTTGCCCGACAGCGACGGTCCGTGTCATATCACTGGCATAGCCATTAACCATGCAACCCAGGTCAAAGAGGAGGAGGGCATTATTTTCTACTTTGTTAGCTCCGGGAATGCCATGAGGATTGGCTGCGTTATTGCCTGTCAGAACCATGGTTTCAAAGCTCATCTCATAGCCTTCTCGCTTGATAGCAAAATCAATTTGAGCGATGATGTCTGTTTCGGTATTATCCAGTGAAATATTGTCAAAACCAATATTGACAGCCTTGTCGGCATACTGGCCAGCTACCAGCATTTTCTGGATTTCGTCGGCTGATTTGATCAAGCGCAAGCGGTTGATATAAGGAGTTAGATTGACAAATTCAGCCCCGTCAAAAACGGTACGCAGGCCGTGATATTTGGTTAAAATGAGATTGTCAAACTCGACCGCTACTTGTTTGAAGATTTGAGATGGTAGGGAAGTTTTGATCTTTTCCCAAGGATTTTCAGAATCAACATAGCCTACAACCTTAAAATCCACGATGGATGAAGCGCGCTCAACCTCAAGTGCAGGTACGAAAAGAAGCGGCTCATGGTCGGTGTAGACGAGTAGAAACATTTGGCGTTCATGAGGGTCGCTGTAAAAATCAGTTAGGTACTGAATCGTTACAGGATCGGATATGACAGCCACATCTTTTTTTTCATTTTCAAGATAAGTGATGATTTGATTGATTTTTGTCATGTTTCGACCTTCTTTCTATGCCTCTATTTTGGCAAAAAAAACAAAAAAAATCAAGAGTTTTCAAAAACTTATCAAAATACTTGAAAGTGTTTACAATAAGTGATAAAATGGTGTGTGTAGGAAAGTGAAAGCGAAATTTTCAATAAAAGAAAGGAAACCATATGAACACAGACGACACAGTAACCATTTATGATGTCGCCCGTGAAGCGGGAGTTTCAATGGCGACAGTTAGCCGAGTCGTAAATGGAAACAAAAATGTAAAGGAAAACACGCGTAAAAAAGTGTTGGAAGTGATTGATCGCCTTGACTACCGTCCAAATGCCGTTGCACGTGGTCTGGCTAGTAAAAAAACAACTACTGTTGGCGTTGTGATTCCAAATATTACCAATAGTTACTTCTCAACTCTGGCCAAGGGAATTGATGATATTGCTGAGATGTATAAATACAACATTGTCTTAGCAAACAGCGACGAAGATGACGACAAGGAAGTTTCTGTTGTCAATACGCTTTTCTCTAAGCAGGTGGATGGTATCATTTTCATGGGTTATCATCTGACTGAAAAAATTCGCTCTGAATTTTCACGTTCACGGACACCAGTAGTCCTTGCAGGAACGGTAGATGTAGAGCATCAACTACCAAGTGTCAATATTGACTATAAGCAGGCAACAATGGATGCGGTGAGCCTTTTAGCTGATCGTAACAAGAAGATTGCCTTTGTTAGTGGCCCTTTGGTCGATGACATCAATGGTAAGATTCGTTTGTCTGGCTACAAAGAAGCCCTGAAAAGCAAAAAACTCCCTTACAGTGAAGGGCTGGTCTTCGAGTCCAAGTATAGCTACGACGATGGTTACCATCTAGCTGAACGCCTGATTGCCTCAAAAGCTACTGCAGCTTTTGTGACAGGTGATGAATTGGCGGCTGGTCTGCTCAATGGCTTGTCAGACCAAGGAGTCAAGATTCCAGAAGATTTTGAAATCATTACCAGCGATGATTCGCAAATAGCTCGCTTTACTCGCCCTAACCTTTCCACCATCAGTCAACCTCTTTATGATATTGGTGCGATTAGTATGCGCATGCTGACTAAGATTATGCACAAAGAGGATTTAGAGGAACGTGAAGTTCTTCTCGCTCATAGCATTAGTGAGCGCAAATCGACCCGTAAATAAGCCGAAAAGACCGCAAGATCTTTTCTCATCTTGTCACCAAATGATGGCTGTAGAGAAGATGCTCTAGACTAAAATCCACTAAATTGTAAACTCTCAGGATGTACAGTTCTTGAGAGTGTTCTTTTTTGATTAAGTCTGAGCCTGTCTATTTCAGAAATATCATCCTGAAAACAAATCTAAGCCTTCCTTTGGTTTTATGAGGAGGCAGGACAAGGATTGATTTTTATTTCATTCTTCCCTTGGTGATTCCCTTTTTTTCATCTTTTGGGTATAATAGAAAATATGAAAGTATTACTATATCTAGAAGGAAAGTCTGTTTTAGAAAAATCAGGCATCGGACGTGCCTTGCAGCACCAAATGCATGCACTGGATCTAGCAGGAATTCCTTATACAACAGATGTTTTAGGAGATTATGATGTCGTGCACATTAATACCTACGGCCCCCGTAGTTTTCTTCTTCTTCACGCGGCCAAGCGAAGGGGCAAAAAAGTCATCATGCACGGACATTCGACCAAAGAAGATTTTGAAAACTCTTTTATTGGCTCTAATCTTTTTGCGCCCTTATTTGGCAAATATTTAGCTCACATGTATAAAATGGCGGATTTTATCATTACTCCGTCTGAGTATTCAAAGAAATTGATCCAATCCTACGGTGTGACGACGCCCATCATAGCTGTATCAAATGGCATTGAGCTGTCTAAATACAAAAAAGACAAACGTAAGGAAGAAGTCTTTAAAAAACATTTTCAGATTGCGGATGGACAGAAAGTCGTGGTTTGTGCAGGTCTTTATTTCAGACGAAAAGGAATCGAAGATTTTGTCGAAGTGGCTCGCAGAATGCCAGATGTCCGCTTTATCTGGCTGGGCTCAATCAATCTCTGGATTATTCCGCGTAAGATTCGAGAGCTTGTCCTCTTTAATCATCCAGAAAATGTGGAATTTCCAGGTTATTTCAAAGGTGCGGTCTTTCAAGGAGCTATGTCAGGTAGTGACGCTTTCTTTTTCCCATCTTATGAAGAGACAGAAGGGATTGTGGTTCTAGAAGCGCTGGCCAGTGGTCAACATGTGGTCCTGCGTGATATTCCTGTTTATAATGGCTGGATTGATGAAGAGTCGGCGGAGCTTTGTCATAATGTAGATGAGTTTGTTGAATCGCTTCGTAAGGTTCTTGACGGAAAAGTGGACAAACGTGAAGCAGGTTATCACGTTGCGGAGAGTCGCTCTATTGATGATGTCGCACTTCAGTTAGTCAAGGCTTACCAAACAGTTTTGGAGATGTGATATGCGGATTGGTCTTTTTACAGATACCTATTTTCCTCAGGTTTCCGGGGTTGCGACGAGTATCCGTACCCTCAAGACTGAGCTAGAGAAACTAGGTCACACAGTCTTTATTTTTACTACGACGGACAAGGATGTCAACCGCTATGAAGATTGGCAAATTATCCGTATTCCCAGCGTGCCTTTCTTCGCTTTTAAGGATCGGCGTGTAGCTTATCGTGGTTTTTCCAATGCATTGGAAATTGCCCGTCAGTACCAGCTGGATATCATCCATACCCAGACAGAGTTTTCTCTGGGCCTTTTGGGAATCTGGATTGCCAAGGAATTGCGGATTCCAGTGGTTCATACCTACCATACCCAGTATGAGGACTATGTGCACTATCTTGCCAAGGGCATGGTGATTCGCCCGAGTATGGTCAAGTACATCGTACGTGGTTTCATGAGTGATTTGGATGGTGTCATTTGTCCTTCTGAGATTGTCTACGACCTTTTAGTTAGTTATAAAATCAAGGCAGAAAAACGGGTTATTCCGACAGGAATCGAGTTGGCCAAGTTTGACCGACCAGAACTATCTCGGGAAGACATCAAGAAATTGCGCTTTAAGTTGGGAGTAGCAGAAGATGAAATCATGTTGCTCAGTTTATCCAGAATTTCCTACGAGAAAAATATCCAGGCGATTGTTCAAGCGATGCCAACGGTTCTCGAAGAGAATGATAAGGTTAAACTAGTCATTGTCGGAGATGGGCCTTATGCTGAGGACTTAAAAGCCTTGGTAGCCCAGCTCCATATTGAGGATGCTGTCATTTTCACAGGAATGATTGCGCCAAGCGATACAGCCCTCTATTATAAAGCGGCAGATTTCTTTATCTCAGCCTCAACCAGTGAGACGCAGGGTCTGACCTATCTGGAAAGTCTAGCCAGCGGTACGCCGGTCATTGCTCATGGTAATCCTTATCTGGACAATGTAATCAGCGATAAAACTTTCGGTACACTCTATTATGAAAATCGGGATTTGGCAGGGGCTATTTTGGAAGCCATCCTCGCAACACCAGATATGGACGAGAAAAAGTTAGCCGATAAATTATACGAGATTTCCGCAGAGAATTTTGGCCGTCGTGTTTATGAATTCTACTTAGATTTGACCATTACCAAGGATTTTCATAATGATCTCAATCCCGAAGAAACTGTCGCCAAACGTTTAGCCAAGACCATTGTCTATTTACCAGGTAAGATTATTTCTCTGCCAGTAAGTGGTTCTACACGAATCATGAAGGCATCTAAGAAACAGATAAAAAATATTCGGAAATATTTGGAATAAACATCGTCGTGAGACCTAATGATCGGAGGTGCTCCTATGAAAGGTTACAAAAAAGAAATTTTCTTTTTGCTCCCCCTTGTCTTTTTCTATTTTGTCTTTTATATACTGTTACGGTATTTGCCCATGGATTCCATGTTAAGTAAGGGGCTGGTAGTTGGAAATGTTCTCATCTATTCTCCTCTGGCAACCTTGTTGGTCTCCTTGCTCTATGCAGCTTTTCATGGATTTTCTTTGCGCTTTTCTTTCTTGGTTTCCCTCTTATTTTTCCTGACCATTTTCACCTTTGGGGAGTGGATTCCTCTTTATCATGCCGCCTATTTCCTTTTCTCACTAGCTGGAAATGGCTTGGGACATGTGATTTATCGATTTAGTAGGAAAAATAGCAGAGCTGGAAATCAGTAAAAGTTCTTGCAAATTTTTTCAATCGTGCTATAATAATTTTTAGAGACATATCACCTGCAGGAAATCTTTTAGAGAGCGCGTGGAGCTGGAAATCGCGTAGAGGATGCAGTTGGGACTACTCTATTAGCTTTTATGCAAACATAAAACGGTGGCTACGTTAGAGCCGATTCGAGGTGTGAGTCTTTTGACTTGCATAAATGAAGGTGGAACCACGTTGCGACGTCCTTTTGAGGATGTCGTTTTTTGTATGGAAAATAGTTACAACAAAGTTAAAATGAATTTAGCCAAGAGCTGAATGAGGTGATAGATTTGAAGAAAATATTATCTTGGATGATGACTTGTACCTTCCTATTAGTCTATGTCTGGCTAATGAATACGCTCAGTCTATGGGGAACGGAAAATATTGTCGTCTTTTCATTTTTTCTATTCATTCCTCTCTTGCCATTCCTTGCTCCCTTTCTTGGTATCTTAATGTTTTTCAACAACAAGAAACTCATTATAACAGGATATCTTTTAAGTTTGACAGCTATTATCTATTTGGTCAATGCGATAAAAAGCTATCCTATAAGGATATACATGAGAGGTGAGATGACTCAGGAGGAATACCTGTCTCTCATTCTTTCCTTGATATGCTATCTATGTATTTCTACGCTTTTCTTTATTTTCAGAATGAAAAAGCTAAAATGAAATTGATTTAGCCAATCGATTGTTATCATTCTTTGTTGATAGCCAGTTTCCCAGTTCTTCAAACCTCAGTTATAAAATATGATAAATTTTTAAGGAGAAAACACATGATTAAGATTACTTTCCCAGATGGCGCTGTGCGTGAATTCGAATCTGGCGTTACTACTTTTGAAATTGCGCAAAGCATCAGCAATTCCCTAGCTAAAAAAGCTTTGGCTGGTAAATTCAACGGCAAACTCATCGATACGACTCGTGCTATCACTGAAGATGGTGCCATTGAAATCGTGACACCTGATCACGAAGACGCTCTTCCGATTTTGCGTCACTCTGCTGCTCACTTGTTTGCCCAAGCAGCTCGTCGCCTTTTCCCAGACATTCACTTGGGTGTTGGTCCAGCTATCGAAGATGGTTTCTACTATGATACCGACAATACTGCTGGTCAAATCTCTAACGAAGACCTGCCTCGTATCGAAGAAGAAATGCAAAAGATCGTCAAAGAAAACTTCCCATCTATTCGTGAGGAAGTAACGAAAGATGAGGCACGTGAAATCTTCAAAAGCGACCCTTATAAATTGGAATTGATTGAAGAACACTCTGAAGATGAGGGTGGTTTGACCATCTACCGTCAGGGTGAATATGTTGACCTCTGCCGTGGTCCGCACGTCCCATCAACAGGTCGAATCCAAATCTTCCACCTTCTCCATGTGGCTGGTGCTTACTGGCGTGGGAATAGCGACAATGCTATGATGCAACGGATCTACGGTACAGCTTGGTTTGACAAGAAAGACTTGAAGAACTACCTTCAAATGCGTGAAGAAGCCAAAGAACGTGACCACCGTAAACTTGGTAAAGAACTTGACCTCTTCATGATTTCTCAAGAAGTGGGTCAAGGTTTGCCGTTCTGGCTGCCAAATGGTGCAACCGTCCGTCGTGAGCTGGAGCGATACATCGTTGACAAAGAGCTGGCTTCTGGTTACCAACACGTCTACACTCCGCCGTTGGCTTCTGTGGAGCTTTATAAGACTTCTGGTCACTGGGATCACTACCAAGAGGACATGTTCCCAACCATGGACATGGGCGACGGGGAAGAATTTGTTCTTCGTCCGATGAACTGTCCGCACCACATTCAAGTCTACAAACACCATATTCACTCTTACCGTGAGCTGCCAATCCGTATTGCTGAGATTGGGATGATGCACCGCTATGAAAAATCCGGTGCCTTGACTGGTCTCCAACGTGTGCGCGAAATGTCTCTCAACGACGGTCACCTCTTTGTCACGCCAGAGCAAATTCAAGAAGAGTTCCAACGCGCCTTGCAGTTGATTATCGATGTTTACGAAGATTTCAACTTGACCGAATATCGTTTCCGTCTTTCTCTTCGTGATCCTCAGGATACGCATAAGTATTTTGATAACGATGAGATGTGGGAAAATGCCCAAACCATGCTGCGAGCAGCCTTGGACGAAATGGGTGTGGACTACTTTGAAGCAGAAGGAGAAGCAGCCTTCTACGGTCCGAAACTGGATATCCAGGTTAAAACAGCCCTTGGAAATGAAGAAACTCTGTCAACTATCCAGCTGGACTTCCTCTTGCCAGAGCGCTTTGACCTCAAGTATATCGGAGCTGATGGTGAAGAGCATCGCCCAGTTATGATTCACCGTGGAGTTATCTCAACCATGGAGCGCTTCACAGCTATCCTGATTGAAAATTACAAGGGAGCCTTTCCGACTTGGCTTGCTCCGCATCAAGTGACCTTGATTCCAGTTTCCAATGAAGCACATATTGACTACGCTTGGCAAGTGGCTAAGAAGCTGCGTGACAAGGGTGTCCGTGCTGATGTGGATGAGCGCAATGAAAAGATGCAATACAAGATTCGTGCTTCACAAACCAGCAAGATTCCTTATCAGCTAATCGTTGGTGACAAGGAAGTAGAAGACAGTACTGTCAACGTTCGCCGCTACGGTCAAAAAGAAACGCAAACCGTTCCAGTTGACGAGTTTGTGGAAGCTATCCTAGCTGACATCGCCAACAAATCACGCGTGGCTAAAGAAGATTAAAATAAGAAAGGCAAATCCGACTGAGGAACTTCCTCAAAATGATTTTGCCTTTTTCTTTTTCACAAGTTTATCTAAGGAAAACTATTTCTTCTCCCTGTGTTTTGTCTAATTTCTCAAAAAATGGTATAATGAAATAAAAGAACAGGGGAGAGAGATGTTAAAAAGAGATTTACTGAGAAATGTTATCATTGTTGCGGTTCTTCTTGCTATTTTAGTGGGATTGCGTTTGTTTGTCTATACACCTTATCGCATCACCAAGCAAGATGCCAATTCTTTCTTAGCGGAAGATGATTTGGTGCTGGCTGAAAAGACAGAGAAAATTCCGCGGGGGGAATTTGTGCTCTATGAAGTCAATGGCAAATATTATGTTGGCCGCGTCATCGCTAAGGAAAATGACAAGGTGACCTACATGGATAATCTTCTCTATCTGAACGATCAGGTGCAGTCAGAGGAATATATCGAAAAGATGCGGGAAAAATACTTGGCTTCTGCTGCAAGCACAGGCTATTATACTCACGATTTTTCGATTATGGATTTAAAAGGTGCAGAGTCCGATACCATCCCAGAAAAATCCTTTTTGATTTTAAACGATCGGCGGGAGAATACAAAAGACAGTCGAGAATTTGGTCTGATAAAAATGACTCAGATTAAGGGAGTTGTGGAATTCCGGATTTCTCCATTAGATAAATTTGGTTTTGTAGAAACGAAGTAACATGAGTTATTTCGTTTTTATTATGGCTTTGTAGTAGCCAGAGGGATTGTATAAAAATGATGAGGTGCTGCTAACGTGGCTCTGATTCGTGCTCTTTTGATGAATCACGTGTAAACTCATTGTTATTTGCCAGAAGAAATCTTAGAGGAGCATACTATTTTTGAGTTGCAATTGTTAGTAAGGACTTTGCGGTCGAGCTAGAAAGGCGGACCGTACTTTAGTGGAAAAAGTAAATGCTGCTTTCGGGAAATTATACCAAGAAGGACAAGTCCATAAAATCGCTGAAAAGTGGTTTGGAGAAGATATTGCAACAGACCAAGTGAAAGTATATAAAAACAACTAGCAGAAAACTAGTTGTTTTTTCGTGTTTCTTGGTGGAAGATATTTTGCCAGACTTCGTGGCGGCGCCAGAGGCTGGTATGGATGACATCTCCGATTTGATAGCGAATCAGCTTGGTTTTTTGGCTGACGGATGTAATTTCTAAATTTTTGATAGGAGAAGTTTGGGCTCTCTCTAGTTGAAATTCCTCTTTGTTCAGCTGGCGACCATCTTGGGAAATGTAGACAAAATCGGAAGATAAGAGAGTATCCAATTGACTACCTTGATCGACTAATTGCTCACGCATCAGGAGTTTTTGATAGACATTATCCAGAATCTCATCTTCAGGAATCGGAGCTGGCTCAATATGAATATCAATGTCGAAGACGCCAAAGTCTTCCTTGAGCATATCCTCCACCTGATCAGCGATTTCGTGACTTTCAAAGACAGAAAGGTCAGGATTCATTTCCAGTATAATATCCAGATAGATATTGCTGCCATAGGTCCGGCCACGCTGGGACTTGACGCGTGTGATTTTAGGAATTTCCAGAATGGCACGCTTATAGTCGTCTAAAAGGTCCTGGTCAAAGCCGTCTGATAGGCTGAAGGAGGACTCCATGAAAATATCATAGGCCGTTTTCAGAATGAAAAAAGTAATAATGATGGCTGCTAGCTTGTCAACGATAGGAAACTTCAGGGAGCTAGCAATAATAGCAACCGATGTGCCCAGAGAAGTGATAGCGTCCGATAGATTGTCCTTGGCAGCAGCATCCAGAGCTTTGGATTTCACCCTTTTGGCTAGGCTTTTATTGTAAAGATAAACACCAAACATGATGATGGCTGATACAATCCCGACAATGGCTCCCACAGGATCAATCAAGGTTTCTTCCTTGTTAATAATTTTTTGAGCCGTATCAATGAGGACATTGAAACCGACAAAAAACATGATGAAAGAAGTAATCAGACTGGCCAGATCTTCAATCTTCCAATGGCCGAAGCGATGATCCTTATCCGCTGGTTTTCGGGCCATGCGCAGGCCGATTAAGACTGCTAGATTGGCAACAATATCGGAGACGTTGTTGAAACCATCCGCCGTCAAACTGGAGGATGTCAGTGCTGCACCTACAATGATTTTTGTAACGGATAGGCCAATGTAGGTGGCAATTGCTAGGAGGGCGCCTCGTTCGGCAAGTTTGAGATTGTCGCTTGGATGATTGTTCATGGCTGCTCCTTTCTAGACTACTATTATAGCTTTTTCGCACTTAAATTTCAATGAAGGACAATTGTCTTTTCGATAACAAATTCACTTGAATTTTGATATAATGGAAGCATTGATTTTCAGTTTGATTTTATATTGAAAGGATAGAAGATGAATCCCTTATTAAACGGTATGAATGACCGTCAGGCTGAGGCTGTCCAGACGACAGAAGGCCCCTTGTTGATTATGGCGGGGGCTGGTTCGGGAAAGACCCGTGTCCTGACCCACCGTATTGCCTATTTGATTGACGAGAAGATGGTCCATCCATGGAATATCCTAGCCATTACCTTTACCAATAAGGCAGCGCGGGAGATGAAAGAGCGGGCAGCAGTGCTCAATCCAGCTACCCAAGATTGTTTAATCGCCACTTTCCACTCCATGTGCGTGCGAATCCTGCGCCGAGAAGCAGACCATATTGGCTACAACCGTAATTTCACCATCGTCGATCCGAGCGAGCAGCGGACCCTGATGAAACGGATTCTCAAAAATCTTAATCTGGATCCTAAAAAGTGGAATGAGCGCGCTATTCTGGGTACGATTTCCAACGCCAAGAACGACCTGATTGATGAGGTGGCCTATGCGAATCTAGCAGGTGATATGTACACGGAGATTGTGGCCAAGTGCTACACAGCCTATCAAAAAGAACTGCGTCAGTCTGAGGCCATGGACTTTGATGATTTGATCATGCTGACGCTACGGCTTTTTGACCAAAATCCTGATGTCCTGACCTACTATCAGCAACGTTACCAGTACATCCATGTGGACGAGTATCAGGATACCAACCATGCCCAGTACCAGCTGGTCAAGCTCTTGGCTTCTCGCTTTAAGAATATCTGCGTGGTCGGGGATGCTGACCAGTCTATCTATGGCTGGCGGGGAGCCGATATGCAGAATATCTTGGACTTTGAAAAGGATTATCCAGAAGCTAAAGTAGTTCTATTAGAGGAAAACTATCGCTCGACTAAAACCATCCTTCAGGCAGCTAATGAAGTCATCCGAAACAACCGCAACCGCCGTCCTAAAAATCTCTGGACTCAAAACGAAGACGGTGAGGAAATTGTCTACTATCGGGCTAATGACGAGCAGGATGAGGCCCTTTTTGTCGCTCGGACCATTGATCAGCTGAGCCGAGAAGGCTACAGTCATAGGGATTTTGCAGTCCTTTACCGGACCAATGCCCAGTCACGGACGGTGGAGGAAGCCCTGCTCAAGTCCAATATTCCCTACACCATGGTCGGGGGCACCAAGTTCTACAGCCGCAAGGAAATCCGCGATGTTATTTCTTACCTCAATCTCATCGCCAATCCTAGCGATAATATCAGTTATGAGCGCGTGGTCAATGAGCCCAAGCGTGGTGTCGGTCCAGGAACGGTGGAGAAAATTCGGGATTTTGCGTCCAGTCAGGAAGTCTCTTTACTGGATGCGTCGGCCAATATCCTGCTGTCGCCGGTCAAGGGTAAGGCGGCTCAGGCGGTCTATGATTTTGCCAATATGCTTCTCGATTTGCGGGAGCGCTTGGACGACTATACAGTGACGGAGCTGGTAGAAGCCGTATTGGAAAAGACAGGCTATTCTGCGGCCTTGGCAGCCCAGGCAACCTTGGAGAGCCAAGCACGGATTGAAAATATCGAAGAATTTCTGTCTGTGACCAAGAACTTTGACGAAAGTCCAGACAATTCTGCTGATGAGTCTGGCCTTGACAAGCTCAGCCGTTTTCTCAATGAATTAGCCTTGATCGCGGACACAGATGACGGTGATCAGGAGAGTTCTGAAGTGACGCTGATGACCCTCCATGCGGCCAAGGGATTGGAATTTCCAGTCGTCTTTCTGGTTGGTATGGAGGAAAATGTCTTCCCTCTAAGTCGGGCATCTGAAGATGAGGATGAGCTAGAAGAAGAGCGGCGTCTGGCCTATGTCGGCATTACCCGAGCAGAGAAGATTCTCTATCTGACTAATGCCAATTCTCGGATGCTTTATGGTAAAACTAACTATAATCATCCTACTCGCTTTTTGAGAGAAATCAGCTCAGACTTGCTAGACTATCAGGGACTGGCTCGACCAGCAAATAGCTCCTTTAAGGTTAGCTATACCAATAGCGATACTAGCAAATTTGGTCAGGGCATGAGTTTAGCCCAGGCTCTACAAGAACGGAAGCGTCAGGCAGCTCCTAGTTCCATTTCTGCAGGCATTTTGCCTTTTGGAAAGAGCAGTCAGAGCCAGCCATCTAATCCAGAAGTTGCTTGGGCTATCGGAGATATTGCCCATCATAAGAAATGGGGCGATGGGACAGTTTTGGCAGTCTCTGGCAGTGGAAATAGTCAAGAGCTTAAGATCAATTTCCCAGAAGTTGGTCTGAAGAAAGTGCTGGCTAGCATAGCACCGATTGAGAAAAAATCATGATGAGACAGTCGATTGAAGCCTGGATCTATCATCCAGAGGAACGAAAAATCTTGCTCTTGAGAGTTGAGGATGAGAAAGTTTCCTTTTGGCAGCCCATTACTGGTGGGATTGAGAGTGGTGAGAGTCCAGAAGAAGCCTGCCTTCGTGAAATAAAAGAGGAGACCGGCTTGCTCTTAGCTTGTTCAAACCTGACGGGTCTTGGAGATTTTATGGTAAAGATTGATGAAAATCTGACCATCCACAAAAATCTTTTTCTAGTTCTGACAGAACAGAAGGACATCCAGCTTTCAGATGAGCATGTGGGAGCTCAGTGGGTAGCTTTAGACACAGTTTCGTCGCAGTTGTACTGGCCCAGCAATCAAGCGACTTTTGAGATTATATCTGAGAAGCTATAAGATATAGCTTCTCTTTATTTCTTTTGATAAAGAAATTCTATTAGTCAAGCGAGACGTTTAGTGGTAGACTTATCACATAACTATAGTGAGGTGACCTTATGACACGTGAATTTAAATTTGAAACTCTGCAGCTTCATGCCGGACAGACAGTGGACCCGACAACTAAGTCGCGGGCTCTGCCTATTTACCAGACAACTTCCTATGTGTTTGACGATACTCAGGAGGGAGAAGATCTCTTTGCCCTACGCAAACCGGGAAATATCTACACTCGGATTACCAATCCGACCCTGTCTGCTTTTGAGGAGCGGATTGCGGCTTTGGAGGGTGGAGTCGGAGCACTAGCGACAGCTTCTGGTATGGCGGCCCTTACCTACACTATTCTAGCCTTGGCGCATGCTGGCGACCATGTAGTGGCAGCTTCCACCATCTACGGTGGCACCTTTAATCTGCTCAAGGAAACCCTGCCTCGCTATGGCATTACCACGACTTTTGTCGATATTGAAAATCTGTCTGAAGTAGAAGCGGCCATTCAGGACAATACCAAGTTGGTTTTGATTGAAAGCTTGGGCAATCCTCTGATTAATATCCCTGACTTTGAAGCTTTGGCAGAGCTGGTTCATGCTCATAAAATTCCGCTGATTTCTGACAATACCTTTGCTACACCTTATCTGATCAATGTCTTTTCTCACGGAGTGGACATTGCGGTGCATTCTGCGACCAAGTTTATCGGCGGTCACGGAACCAGCATCGGAGGTGTGATTGTGGACAGCGGTCGTTTCGACTGGGAAGCTTCTGGCAAGTTTCCGCAGTTTGTTGATCCGGACCCGAGCTATCATAATATCAGTTATACGCGCGATGTCGGAGCAGCAGCCTTTGTCACTGCTGTCCGGACCCAGCTCTTGCGCGATACGGGCGCAGCCATGTCTCCCTTCAATGCCTTTCTCTTCTTGCAGGGGTTAGAAACTCTCTCTTTGCGCGTAGAGCGTCATGTGTCCAATGCGGAGAAGATTGTAGATTTCCTAGCAGGGCATCCTAAGGTTGAGCAGGTCAATTATCCCAAACTTACTGACAGTCCTTATCATGCTTTGGCAGAAAAATATTTCCCTAAAGGCGTGGGCTCTATCTTCACCTTTAATGTCAAAGGTGGAGAGAAAGAAGCTCGTAAGGTTATTGACAGCCTGGAGATTTTCTCTGACTTGGCCAATGTAGCAGATGCTAAGTCTCTGGTTGTCCATCCAGCTACGACGACTCACGGACAGATGTCCCCAGAAGATCAGCTGGCAGCAGGCATTACACCAAATCAAATTCGTCTCTCTATCGGCCTGGAAAATGTGGATGACTTGATTGAGGATTTGAGAATCTCCTTGGAATCTATTTGATTTTTAATATTTCTAGACAGAGTAAATAAGAATAAAACTAGGTTTTCGCCTAGTTTTTTGTTATAATGAGAGATATTAAAAAATAGCAGGTAATTAAAATGACAATTTCAGTGATTGTTCCGTGCTTCAATGAAGAAGAGTCTATTCCTTTGTTTCATGAAGCCATGGAAGCGGTCAAATATCAAATCCGTGACCAGTTTGAATATATTTTTGTCAATGATGGATCGACGGATCGGACTTTGGCTGTTTTGCGTGAGCTCAGCAGACGCTGTCCAGATGTGCACTATCTGTCCTTTTCTCGTAATTTCGGAAAAGAAGCAGCGCTCTATGCTGGGCTCCAAGAGGCAAGCGGGGATTTTGTGACGGTCATGGATGTGGACTTGCAGGATCCGCCCGAGCTTCTAATTGAGATGAAAGCTATGTTGGACATGAATCCAGAACTGGATTGTGTGGGGACCCGTCGCACTACTCGAGAGGGAGAGCCACCTATCCGGAGCTTTTTTGCCAATCTGTTTTATAAACTGATTAATAAGATTAGTCAGGTAGAGATGGTGGATGGTGCGCGTGACTTCCGACTGATGCGCCGCCAAATGGTAGAGGCCATTCTGGATGTTTCAGAGTACAATCGCTTCTCCAAGGGGATTTTTGCCTGGGTTGGCTTCAATACCGAGTACTTGGAATACAAAAATGTCGAACGAGTGGCTGGCAAGACCTCTTGGAATTTCTGGTCCCTCTTCAACTATTCCTTGGAAGGTATTGTCAATTTCTCTGATGCACCGCTGAACATCGCTTTTTTAGGCGGCATCCTGTCTTGGATTTTAGCCTTTATCCTAATGGCGGTGATTATTATCCGTACCTTGGTTTTTGGTGACCCGACATCGGGCTGGCCGTCGCTCATGACCGTTATTCTCCTTCTCGGAGGCTTCCAGCTGCTAACCATCGGCATACTCGGTAAATACATCGGAAAAGTGTTTATGGAAACTAAGCATCGGCCGATTTATGTGATTAAGGAGAAGAGTAAGTGAGTCTTTGAGCTTAAGTGACTCTTATATAGCTGAGGAGAGATTGTGAAAAATAAAAAAATTAATATTGTCTTATGCTTGTCTTCGTTTATTTATGCGATACAGTTTTACATCAATAATAAAATCACCCCAGTAGGAGACCAAACAGCCTTTTTAGAATATGCTAAGGAATTTCATTACAATTATTTATTCTTTGGGATTGATCGTTATTTTACATGGAGCAGTAGACTGCTCATTGAGTCAGCCACCTTATTATTTTCCGTTCACGAAAAGCTGTTTATAGCAGCAGCCTTTCTGGCAACTTTGCTTTTGGTCTATGCTTTAAGGAAGCTGACCCCTTCCTTGCCTTGGCTGCCAGCTTTACTAATTTTTATATTCCTTCCGGCAACTGAATTTTTAAGCGCGGGCTCTATTCCGACCTATGTCAATTACATTTTCCCTGCTTCCTTGTTGCTTTTCGCACTTTTTTTCAGAGAATCTAAAAATATTTGGATTAGTATGGCTAGCCTTTTGTGCTTTTTAGTTGCTATCATGCAAGAACAATTAGCAGTCTATGCTTTTTTGTGGCTTCTGTTTGAAACTGTCCTTGCAAAGAAAGATAAAAAACCTTTACTGGGTAATTTATGCTATTTGGCATTGAGCGGTGTAGGAATCTTATCAGCTAAGTTGTCTCCAGGGAATGTCCTACGTTTTGAAAAGAATATTGTCAGTTGGTTCCCCAACTTTCCGAACTTGAATATCTTTCAAAAGCTTGGGTTGGGCTTTCTGGAGACAGGGGATAATATGCTTTCCATGTCCTTTGCCTTTGTGATGGTCTTCTTGCTTGTGCTCTTTGTTTATGCTCTTCACAAGAAAAATGTAACAGCCATAGCTCTGAGCGGTTTTGTCATACTCAATATTTTTTCACAAAAAATGGGCTGGAATACTATTTTTGGTACCTTAACAGGTATCAGTAAAGCAGCCAGAGAATCAGGGACATTTTCTTTTAATATTACTTATCTGAGCGCGGTCGCTTTTTATGGCTTGCTGCTATTAATGATTCTTTACGCTTTGTGGCTTGTAGTTTCTGACTGTAAAGAAAAAATATGGCTGACCTATTTATTTGTAATTGGCTTTATTGGCCGCATGGTCATTTCATTATCTCCCACTCTCTACGCTTCAAGCACTCGAACCTTTTTGCCATTGATGATAAGTCTATTAATTATTACTTGCAGATTATTGTATCATTTATATACAGAGTATCAAAAGGCATAAGAAACTATTCTTTTGTGCTCCTACTGAATAGATTTTCCGATAGTGATTCGATCAAGCAGATTTTTCCTGCTTTTTTTGGTATAATAAATTCATCGAATATTTATGATCTGAAAGGAAAAACAAATGATTTTAATTACAGGCGCGAATGGACAGTTGGGAACAGAGCTTCGCTATCTTTTGGATGAGCGTAATGAAGAGTATGTGGCTGTCGATGTGGCAGAAATGGATATTACTAATGCCCAAATGGTGGACAAGGTCTTTGCGGAAGTCAAGCCAAGCTTGGTCTATCACTGCGCAGCCTATACTGCAGTTGATGCGGCTGAGGACGAAGGAAAAGAGCTGGACTATGCCATCAATGTGACCGGTACCGAAAATGTGGCAAAAGCAGCAGAAGAACACGGGGCGACCATGGTCTACATCTCAACAGACTATGTCTTTGACGGACAAAAACCTGTCGGTGAGGAGTGGGAAGTAGATGACCGGCCGGACCCGCAGACTGAGTATGGCCGTACCAAGCGCATGGGAGAGGAACTGGTCGAGAAATATTCCAGCCGTTTCTATATTATCCGTACTGCTTGGGTCTTTGGTAACTACGGTAAAAACTTTGTCTTTACCATGCAAAATCTTGCCAAGACGCACAAAACTCTGACTGTAGTCAATGACCAGCATGGTCGTCCGACTTGGACTCGTACGCTGGCTGAATTTATGACTCATCTGGCGGAAAATCAAAAGGAATTTGGTTATTACCATCTGTCTAATGATGCGGCAGAGGACACGACATGGTATGACTTTGCAGTGGAAATTCTCAAAGATACAGATGTGGAAGTCCAACCGGTTGATTCCAGCAAGTTCCCAGCCAAGGCTAAGCGGCCTTTCAACTCGACTATGAGCTTGACCAAGGCCAAGGCTACAGACTTTGTCATTCCGACTTGGCAGGATGCCTTGAAAGAGTTTTACAAGCAGGAAGTGAAAAAATAAATAAAGAAGCAACCTTGAGGTTGCTTTTTTAAAGGGGATTTATGGTATAATTGGATAAAGTTTTATTTATATTGAAAGAGAGTTTGATTATATTGAAAGTGGTGTCGCCGCAAAAAATTTTCTTTTGGAATATTCTGGGGAGTCTATCTTCAGCAGCTGTATCTGTTATTTTATTATTTATAGTTACTCGTACTTTATCTAGTGAGTCGGCCGATCTATATAGCTTTGCTTATGCAATTGCGAATTTACTAGTTATTGTTGCAGGGTTTCAGGTTAGGGATTTTCAAGCGACAGATATTAAAGAAAAATATTCATTTGATGCCTATTTGACTACCAGAGTTTTAACTAATATTTTAATGATACTAATTTTATTAGGATATTTAATTTTAAATTCTTCTACTCATGCAAATTTTTGGATTATATTTTGGGTATCATTTTTTAGAGTTAGCGAGGCGCTTTCGGATGTATTTCAAGGCTTGTTCCAACAGAAAGAACGATTAGATATAGCCGGTCAATCATTATTTTTTAGAAATATAATTTCAACTATAACATTTGCTTTTTTGTTATTGTTTTCTAAAAATCTTCTTTTATCTGTTGTGTTTCAAACGCTCGCCTCTTTCACAGTAGTTCTTTTTTTTGATTTTCCAAAATCTAAGTTGTTTCATCGTATTAATATCGCTACAGTAAAGCTAAAAGATATTTATAGTATTTTAAAGGACTGTTTACCTTTATTTATAAATGCTTTTTTATTAGTTTCAATCTATAACCAACCCAAGTATGCATTAAACGATATTTTTAACAAAGGATTGATTGAAGCGGGAGTACAGAGAGACTTTAGTATTTTATTCACTCCAATTTTTGCAATGAATCTAATGATTGTTTTTTTACGCCCTATGGTCACACAACTAGCAATTTTCAAGGAAGAGAATAAAACTTCCCATTTTATTACGTATAAAAATAACTTGTTTAAGATTTTATGGGGAACAAGTGTTTTGATTTGTCTTGGTGGGGCGATTGCTGCCATACCTATTTTAAATATCATTTATGGGACAAGATTGGATCAATATCAAATGAGTTTCTTTATACTGTTGTTAGGTGGCATTGCTAGTACGTTTTCTACAGTATGTGATAATATTTTAACTGTTTTTAGAAAACATCATTATTTGATAATCTCATTCTTGGCAGGTTATCTTGTATCCATTCTTACAGCCGAGCCACTAGTATCTCGATATGGAATCTTTGGAGCCTCCTTGTCTTTCCTTGTTTCGATGATTGCTTGGTTGAGTGTCTCGCTAATTATTTATTTTATGACCAATCCGTATACTTTTTTGAGAAGGAGAAGATAGAGAAGTATGAAATTTTCTATTGTAGTTGCTGCATATAATGTTGCAGAATATCTGAATGAATGTGTTGATAGTATTGCAAATCAAGATTTTGATGCTTCGAATTTTGAAGTTATACTAATTGATGACGGATCTACTGATCAAAAGACTAGTAAAATTTGTGATGATTTGTCTGATAAATATAGTGTTGTGAAGGTTATACATCAAGAGAATCAAGGTCTTTCTTCTGCAAGGAATACTGGAATTAAAAATAGTCAAGGAGAGTACATTCTTTTTGTAGATGGGGATGATTTTTGGAGTAATAAGGATTTTTTATCAATTTTATCAGTTCAGTTGAAAAAAAATAAAAGTGATGTCATTATTTTCCCGTATTCCAAATATTATGGTATAGATAACTATAAAACGACTACTTTAAAAACTAATTTTGATTATAATAGCTATTATGAAAATGTTATACAATTGGTTTCTAATGAGGTGATGATAGCACCAGCTTGGAATAAGTGTGTAAAAAAAGAGCTGTTTGATAGGGGCTTGAGTTTTCCTGTTGGCTTATTATCGGAAGATTGTTTGTATTGTGCGGATTTATTAAAACAAATGAATTCTTACTCTATTCTAAATATACAGTGTTACATGTATAGACAAAATAGAGATGGAAGTATAACAAATATTGTAAAAGAGAAAAATGTAATAGATATTTTGGAAAGCATTAAAAAAGGAATGGATGATAATACTCAATATAATAACAATCTGCGCCAAGCTTTAAATATCTATTTTGCAATCTCATATATCTCTATATTACCTTATGTAAATCAATACATTGATAATTTGAAAATTAAGGAGTTGCTTTACCAGTATAAATATTTGCTAAAGTATGCAAATTATATAGAGAACCGAGCATTTAAGTTAACAGGCCTAGTAACCAAGTTATTTGGGATAAAGTTTTCGATAAAACTATTTCCTGTTTTATTGAAGTTTTATAAATAGATTAGTCCAGTTACGAAAGGGGAAATATGTCTAAACCAGCTATTTCAGTTATTGTTCCAGTTTATAATGCACAAGATGGAATTAAACGCTGTGTAGATTCTCTTTTGAATCAATCATTTAAGAATTTTGAAATTATTTTTCTAAACGATGGTTCGAAAGATAACTCTTTAAATATTTTAAAAGACTATGAATTGAAGTATAGTTTTATAAGAGTAATTGATAAACAAAACGAAGGAGTGGCAGTAACTAGAAATAAGGGAATTCTTCTAGCTGAGGGAGAATATATTATGTTCATGGACAATGATGATTTTGTTGATAATGATTATATTGAAACTTTTTATCAGGCTATCCATGAGAAAAGGCTAGACTTAGTTATTGGTGGCTACAAGCGCGTTAATCAGGATAATCAAATTATCTTTAGTCAAGACATACAACAATCAGAGTGGTCCAAATATATTATAATGGCTCCTTGGGCCAAAATTTACCGGACTGAGTTCTTGAGAAAAAACAATCTAGAATTTTTTGACTATGGTATAGGAGAAGATATTATTTTTAATCTAACTGCCTATAAGACAACGGATAAAATAGGATTGTTGGACTATAAAGGATATAATTGGTATTACAATAGTCAGAGTATTTCTAATACTTCTCAGAGAGGTTTTTCTCCTGAAATTGATATTTTAGTTCTTTTTGCAAAAATATTAGAGTTGGGTCAGCCATCTGAGTTAGTAGTATATTACTTGAAAAGGTATTACGTTTGGTACTTACTTTTTTCAGGGAGAGCCTCATCAGATCAGGAGTTTATTCATCAGTATATTAGGATTAAAAAATGGTTAAAAGAGAATAAACTCATCAGTACGATTTCTCCCTTGTCTAAGAAGGTTCAGGGTGAAAGGTTTCAGACTAAAATTTCACTTATTGTTTTTTTGAGCTTAGAGAAGTTAAGGTTAGTTCCATTATTTGCTAAAATTTATTGTAAAGGGAAGAAAGATAATTGAAAGTTTTAATGATTATTCCTGCTTATAATGAGGAGGAAAGTATTTTAAATACGGTTTTGAGCATTATAGAATATCGGAAGAAAGTTGATTTTGACTTGGACTATGTCGTTATCAATGATGGGTCGATTGACAGAACGAAAGAAATTTTGGATAGTCATCATCTGAACGCCATTCACTTGGTGATGAATCTGGGGATTGGCGGTGCTGTTCAGACGGGTTACAAGTATGCACTTGAGAAGGAATATGATGTAGCCGTACAGTTTGACGGAGATGGTCAGCATGATATTGAGTCACTAGCTGCTTTGCTGGAGCCTATTCGTCGTCAGCAGGCAGATTTGGTTGTTGGTTCTCGTTTTATTGGTGACAAGGCTTCAGAATTTCAGACCACTTTTATGCGTCGTTTTGGCATTACTATTATCTCAGCCTTTATTAAATTAACAACTGGTAAAAGAATTCTTGATGCCACATCAGGCTATCGTTTGGCCAATCGAGACATTATTCGACAATTCGCTGCGCGCTATCCTATCAAGTATCCTGAGCCAGAATCAATCGTCCATCTCTTGAAGCGGAAATATACAGTGGTGGAAGCACCGGCCAATATGTTTGAGCGTGCAGGAGGAGTCTCTTCGATTACTCCGATTAAGTCCATTCGTTATATGATCGAAGTCTGCTCTTCAATCTTGATTGCTGCTTTTATGAAAGAGAGTGAATAATGTCCATTTTATCTATTGTTATGCTAGTGGCTTCAGTCCTGTTCCTATATTTTGTCTTTCGGAATATCAATCAAAACAATATTTTGTTTGAGCAAGCCTTTATGTGGATTATTATTGGCTTTGTACTGATTGTTATCTCTATTTTTGATTGGATTCCAGTTTCGATTGCCAAATTGTTAGGCTTTGAACTGACCTCAAACTTTGTCATGTCCTTGGCCATTTTTTTCCTGCTGGTTATTGTTTTTTTACATACTATTTCCATTTCCAAGCAAAAGGAGCAAATCAAGCAGTTGGTGCAAGAACTGTCCATCATGAAACAAAGAATGTCCAAGTTAGAGAGTGAAAAAGATGAAAAATAACCATACCTGGGTGATTTGCGCCTATGGCGAAAGTGAATTCTTAGAAGATTGTATCTTGTCTCTGCAAGCTCAAACTTTGTCATCAAAGATTATCTGCTATAGCTCAACACCGCTGGATTCAATCAAGCAGCTGTGCCAGAAGTATGGTATTCCTTTTTATACGAAAGAAGGCGGTGGTATTGGCAGGGACTGGAACAATGCCCTTTCCTTTGTTGAGACTTCTTATGCTACCATTGCCCATCAGGATGACTACTATGAGCCTGCTTACCTAGAGGCTGTGATGCAGAAAATAGAGCAGTCTAAGGACATTCTCATTGCCTATACAGACTATTTTGAAGAGAAAAATGGGGTCAAAATTCCAGCTAACACCAATCTGAAAATCAAGACTCTCATGCTCAAAACACTGAACCTGATGCCAGCCAGCCGTTTTTGGAGAAATCGGGTGCTGGCTTTTGGCAATCCCATTTCCTGTCCGGCTGTGACTTACAACTTAGAGGCATTAAGCGATTTCCGATTTGATGAGGAAATGCGTGTGAGTCTAGATTGGTATGCTTGGTACAAGATTAGTGCCTATAAGGGTTGCTTTGCTTATATTTCTAAGAAGCTCATGTGCCACCGGATTCACGGAGAGTCTGAAACAACCAAAACTATTTCAGATAATACTCGAACCAAAGAAGATTTGTTCATGTACCAGCTTTTCTGGCCTAAGTGGGTGGCTAATCTAATAAATAAAGCATATATGAAGAGTCAAGACTCTAATTCGAACTAATAATAGGTTATTTATAAGGAAAGTGTATGAAAGATTTAATATCTGTTGTTGTAACATGTTACAACCATCAAGACTACATTGAACAGTGTTTGCGCAGTATTTTTAGGCAGACCTATCAAAATATCGAGTTACTGGTATTGGATGATGGTTCCACAGACAAGTCCGCCCAGATTATCCAAGAAACTTTGCAAGATTCCCCTTTCCCGACGAGCTTTGAAAGTCATGAAAATATGGGGGTCGTCAAGACAAGAAATAAGGCATTGCAACAAATTCAAGGTACTTATTTTATTTTTGTAGATAGCGATGATTTTCTAGATGCTGACTATATTGAGAGCTTCTACACAACCATGGTGCAAGAGGAGGCAGATATTGTCTATGGTGATTTATACGACCCTGATAAAAAGGAAGTGTATCTTAAATCACAGCCATATGACAAGCAGGCTTTTTTAACAGATAATTATATCTCCAATTGTTCTCTCATTCGTCGCTCAATCGCTGATGGTATTTATTATGACGAGGCGCTTAATTATAAAAAATTAGAAGACTATGATTTTCTTCTAAACTTAATTATCAATCAAGGGGCGAAACCTGTTTATGATGAAAAAACAAAGTTGAATTATCGGGTCTTTGATAAAGAGTCTGTCTCTAAGCGAGATTCTACTAGATACCATTACGAAATATATTTGCAAATTATAAAGAAGTACATGGATAAACTTCCTAATGAGATTTACCACGCTTTGTCTGAAAATATCTTTACTCTGGAAGGCCGGCTGGATAATTTGATTCAGCATATGGACAGGGTATCTGACTATATCCAAGAGCTAAAGGGAAACTGGGAACGTGATAGCGAATTGATTTATCAATATCAGGATGACATTGATGAATTACGTAACTCACTTTCTTATCGTGTTGGGAATGCTATTGTGACACCGATTAAACAAGTAGGACAGGTTGTCAAGAATCCGCGGCGTATCAGAGCGCTCTTATCTCAGTTGAAACACCAGTGCATCTCCATAAAAAGAAATATCAAATCGCCAAAAACCTATTATTATCGGGTTTTACGTCATTCTCAGCGAAAGCAGCTTCAACATATGAGTGGCAAAAAGTGCCTAGTCTATGTCATTTTTGAGGCAGAAGAGAATCTTCAGCGCTACAAGGTTCTGTTTTTAGAGAAATTAGCATCTTTGGTAGATGAAACGCTGATTGTGGTAAATGGAGGATTGAAATCAGAGGATTTATCTACCTTAGAACAATATGGGCAAGTTCTGGTAAGGGATAATACAGGTTATGATGCCGCGGCATTTAGGGAAGGGATTTTGACCTTTGGTAAGGAAAAGTTGCAAACTTATTCTCAACTCTTGCTAGTCAATGATACGAATATTGGTCCAATGCGAGATTTGAATGAGGTCTTCCAAACAATGGCGGAGAGAAATCTTGATTTTTGGGGGATTTCCTTTGGTGAAGCACAAGAAGATGCCACGAATTTCAATCAATACGGCTATATTCCAGAGCATCTACAATCTTATTTTCTCGTAATTGAGTCTTTATTGCTTCGGTCAGAGGAGTTTTTCGACTATTGGAATAACCTAACCGATACGGATTCACGTGATAAGGCTATTGGAAAACACGAAACAACTTTTACTAAGTATTTTGCAGATTTAGGCTATCGCTATGATGCCTTGGTCCCTGAAAACAAAGATAGTGCTATGTATATCCATCCTTTGAGAATGCTTAGGGCTGGTAGTCCTTTGGTTAAATACACCTCATTACAAAATTACAATGAGCAGCAGTTTTGTTGGCAGGGGCTAGAAAGACGAACAGAAGTACCTGATTTGCTCAATTATGTGCGAAAAGAAACAGATTATCCAGTTGAAATATTGGAAAACATTGTACAAAAATTCAAATCAATCTCTAGAGAACAATATATCTTGATTATAGATGGGGTTGAAAACATCATTCCGCAATGTACGCGCTACCGAGTGCTGAACAAAGCAGAACAGTTGCGAAAAAACGGCTTCACGGTCAAAGTAGTAAATTTATCAGAGTTTGAGATTTCTCAGGCTCAGCATGCTAGTCATATTATTATCTATCGTGCTCCCTGGTCTTATCAACTTCAATTCTTGTGCGATACAGCTAGAAGAGATAAAAAGCCAGTTTATTTTGACATTGATGATTTGGTTTTTGATACAGTTTATACAGATCAGTTGAGCTATACTCAAGGCTTATCAGAGAAGGAGAAGGGCAACTATGATGCTGGTGTCAAAAATTATGGCAAGATGTTAGCTGCCTGTGATGGAGCGATTACTTCAACACTCCAATTGCAGGAAGAATTGCTCAAATATCAAGATAAGGTGTTGCTGAACAGAAACCGAGCTTCCAGTGACTTGATTGAAATCAGTTCTCACTTTATCAAAGATTATAGTCAGCAGAACCCTAAAGTCAAGATTGGCTATTTTTCAGGTTCTATCAGTCATAATGAAAATTTTGAATTGATAAAACCAGCCATCCAGTCCTTGCTTGAAATTTACAAAAATGTGGAGCTTCATATCGTCGGCCATTTGGATATTCCAGAGGATATGAAGGCCTATCAGCAGCAGATTGTTGTCCATGACTATGTTGACTGGAAGGATTTACCTCAGCTGATTAGTCGGGTGGATATCAATCTAGCTCCGCTGGTTGACTCGGTCTTTAATCGGGCCAAGTCGGAAATCAAATGGATGGAGGCTGCCTTAGTAAAAGTTCCTACAGTTGCCAGTCACATTGGAGCTTTCTCTGATATGGTTAAAGATGGGCAGACTGGTCTTCTGGCTAAAGACGGGGAGTGGAAAGAAAAGTTAGAGCGTTTAATTCTTTCGTCTGACCTACGTCAGGAATTAGCAGAAAATGCCTATGATTTTGTTCTTGAAAACTGCAGTTTAGATAGTAAAGATGAAATGGTGAATGATTTTGAAAAGAAGTAAGACGATAAAAATAGAAAATATCTTTTTGGTCTTGGCGACGGTCTTTGTCATGACATTTATGGTGGTTCAACCGATCAACCGTGTTCCAGATGAAACGAATCACGCCCGCATGACTTGGGAGATTTTCCATAAGCCAACAGAGAAAACCTACAAGTGGATGGAAAATATCTCTGCGGAACCGAATGTTTCCCCAGCAGAGTATAAGAAGCTTTTTACGGAAAAATTGGATTTATCTCAGGAAGAGTCTACTTTGGGGATTAATCTCAAAACTCTTTCCTTTTTACCGCAGCTAATCGGCATGGCTTTGGGAACGTTTATCTATCCATCAGTAGGAGTTATTCTCATGATGGGACGATTTTTTAACGGCCTAGCCTATATTTTGGGTGTTTACTTCCTGATTAAGTATTTTAAGTATGGCAAGAAAGCTCTCTTTTTCATTTCGCTTCTGCCAATTATGGTTCAGCAGGCAGCTTCTCTCTCTTATGATGTGATGAACTATTTGGAGATTATGCTGGTTATTGGTTTTTTCACTAACATTGCTTCCAGCAAGAAATTTACCAATAAAAATGTCATCCAGCTTTTGGTCATATCCATCGGTCTCTTTGCAACCAAACTGAACAATGTCTTATTGCTAGGCTTATTGCCTTTCATTGATTTTGAAATTGAAGGGTTCTTAGCTGTTTTGAACAAGCCTTTTCTTGCGACCAAGGCATTTATCGGTCGTCATCGCTATGTTTTTTACAGTTTGGCTTTTGTTGCTGTTTTCTTAGCCTTGCATTTGCTTTTTCGTCATCAAGGAGGGCTCTTCCACTACAGTAGGGTTCTGCTTAACACCTTGTTTAAACAGCGCATGAACGGTGACCTCAATACCATATTGACCATTGGTCTCTTTGGATTTTTGGGTAATTTCACCATTCAGTTGCCCCTGTGGCTAATCTTTCTTGATGTAGCGGTACTGACTATCATCTTCTTACAGTCTAAGAAGGATTTTATGACGAAGTCCTATGCAACTGTCTCCGCTTATCTTTTCCTTTTGCAGGTCATTTCCGTTGTCACCATCATGTATCTAGAGTGGACTCCGATTGTTTTAGGAAAAGGTGCTCAGATATCCGTTGGAACTCAGGGCCGCTATTTTACGCCTTTCCTAATTCTCTTCTTACCCCTTCTTGCAAATTTAGGCAAGTTGGAGATTCAGGAGCGAACAGTTAAAAACTTGCTTATAGGAACTTTGTCAGCTAACTTTTTAATTTCAATCTATTTAATGATTCCATTCTATTGGAATTGGTAAGGATAAGCTATGAAGAAAAATATTTTATTCATTTCGCCGACTGGAACCTTGGATAATGGAGCAGAGATTTCTATTTTCCATCTGATGAAGTATTTGGTTCAAGATGGCTATCACGTTATCAATGCGATACCAGATTATCATGTCCAAGTCCAGCAAGACTATATTTCTACTCTTGCAAAAGAAGGAATTAGAACCATTGCTCTGCCATCTGTCAAATGGTGGTGGGAGGATGCACCAGGTGGTCTTCCTGGAACTCATGAAGAGAGGGTAAATTCTTACCAAGAAAATATTGCTGCGCTGAGAAAGTTAATGGTAGATAGCCATATTGACTTGGTCATTACAAATACAGTTAATATGTTTCAAGGAGCAGTAGCAGCAGCTTGTGAGGATATTCCGCATTTTTGGCTGATTCATGAATTTCCTGAAGGAGAATTTGGTTATTATAAAGAGAAAATTGATTTTGTAGATGAATATTCTCAGGAGATTTTTGCGGTGACAGGTTCTCTACAAAAAAGCTTAGCCCAGCTTCTCCCTCATAGGGAAATTCGTTCCTTTGCCCCTTTTACAGAGATTGTATCGGAAAAGGAGCAAAAACTTGCTGGGGCTGAGTGTCGTATCCTGTCAGTTGGTCGTCTGACAGAGAGAAAAAATCAACTAGAACTCCTTCAAGCTTATGCACAACTCCCTCAGCCAAGACCAGAACTAGTCTTTATTGGGGCTTGGGACGACGAATATAAGAATAAGTGCGAGTCCTATATAGTTGAACATCAGTTGCAAGGTGTCCAGTTTTTAGGATATCGTGATAATCCTTGGGCTGAAGCAACAACGGCTGATATAGCAGTATTTCCATCTGCTATGGAGACCTTTGGCCTAGTTTATATAGAATCCATTATGAATGGTCTGCCAACCATCCTATCAGATAATCCTGGCCATCTATCGGCTTATGAAATGTTCGAGGAGGGTCAACTCTATCCTACGGGAGATGTAGATGAATTAACAGATCAAATCCAGCAATGTTTAGAGGATTTCAAATACTTGAAAAAGCGCTCTATAGATAACATAGAAAGAGTAAAGAATCTTTACAAGGTTTCCAGTGTTTATCATGACATATTAGAAGAAATCGATCATTCTGATACAAATAGCGGTCATTCTTTGCGACACATAAAATTTTTATTTGAACCGCGTCCTTCTGCTTCGCCAATAAGTACTTTCTTGAATAAAGTAAAGAGAAAAATAATTTTCTTAAAAAATTAAAGAATCTTTTTAAGTGGTAGTAGCCTACAACGGATGATATAAAAGTCGAATCAAACAATAATTTTGCTTAGGCGATATTATGATTTGTTCGATTTTTTTGTCTGTTGCCCACAAACCACCAATAAAATGATATAATAGACTAGATTGTAAATCTTTGAATAGAGGAAAAACATGAGACATGTCTTCATCATCGGAAGTCGCGGGCTTCCTGCTAAATATGGCGGATTTGAAACCTTTGTTGAGAAATTAGTAGAAAATAAGGTTTCTTCTGAAATCCAGTATCATGTAGCTTGTTTATCAGATGATGAAGCTTTTCATCATTTCGATTACAAGGGAGTAGATTGCTTCACGGTTAAGGCTCCTAAGTTAGGACCGGCTCGGGTGATCGCTTATGATATGATGGCCATCCATTATTCTTTAAAGCTAGTGCAAGAGCAACAGATTGAGTGTCCAATTTTTTATATTTTAGGCAATACGATTGGAACCTTTGTGGCGCCTTTTGCACATAAAATTCAAAAAGCAGGCGGGATTTTCTTTATCAATCCAGATGGTCTGGAATGGAAGCGGGCCAAGTGGCCTAAGCCAGTTCAAGCCTATCTCAAATATTCTGAGAAGGTTATGACCAAGCATGCTGATCTGGTCATTGCGGACAATCAAGGCATTGCAAGCTATATAAAACATTCCTATCCTTGGTCTAAGACGGCTTTCATTGCTTATGGGACAGACCTCCAGCTATCTTCTCTTGACTCTCAGGATACTCGCGTGCGTGGTTTTTTTGAGAAATGGCAGAGCAGAGAAAAGGAATATTATTTGATTGTTGGCCGTTTTGTGCCAGAAAACAACTACGAGACCATCATTCGGGAATTTATGAAATCCAAAACCCAACGTGACTTGCTGATTATCTGCAATCATGAAGGCAATCCCTATTTTGAAGAACTCAAGCAGAAAACCGGATTTGACAAGGATGCTCGGATTAAGTTTGTCGGGACAGTCTATGATCAGGAACTGCTCAAATATATCCGCAATCAAGCCTTTGCCTATTTGCATGGACACGAAGTCGGCGGGACCAATCCTGGACTTTTGGAGGCACTAGCGCAGACCGATGCCAATTTGGTTTTGGATGTGGACTTCAACCATCAAGTAGCCAAAGAAGCCGCTCTTTACTGGAAAAAAGAAGAGGGACAGTTGGCTCAGCTGATTAACAGAGTAGATGGTCAAATTGACTTTTCTGAGCTCGGTCAGGCAGCCAAAAAAAACATGAAAGAAAACTACACTTGGGAAAAAATTGTGGGTGAATACGAGGAGCTATTTTTATCATGAGAGTGACTATTCTTCTGTCAACCTATAATGGTGAGCAGTTTCTGGTAGAGCAGATCGAAAGTATTCAAGCTCAAACTTATAGGGATTGGCAGCTCTTGATTCGAGATGACGGATCTAGCGATAGGACGCGAGCTATTATTGAGGATTTTTGTCGCCAAGATAGCCGGATCTTCTTTATCAATCCAAAAGAACCTCAAAATTTGGGCGTCATTAAGAGTTTTCATAGCTTGCTTAAATATCAGGATTCGGATTTTTACTTTTTTAGTGATCAGGATGATGTCTGGTTGCCAGATAAGTTGGCGATTCAGTTAGCAGCAGCAGAGAAATACGATGCTTCCTTACCTTTGTTGGTCTATACGGATCTAAAAGTGGTGGATCAGGAGCTAAATATTGTTCACGAAAGTATGATTCGGACGCAGTCTGACCATGCCAATACCGAATTGATTCAGGAATTGACGGAAAATACAGTGACAGGCGGCGTTTCGATGATCAACCAAGCTCTGGCTGATTTGTGGACAGGGCAGGAGGAGCATGAACTGCTCATGCACGATTGGTATCTGGGCTTGTTGGCTTCGGCCTTTGGGCAACTCGTTTATCTAGATCAGCCAGGAGAACTTTACCGCCAACATTCCAATAATGTTTTAGGAGCCCGAACCTTACGTAAGCGGATGAAGAACTGGATTCATCCTAGCCGTCTATTTGCTAAATATTGGAAATTGATAAAAGACAGTCAGACTCAGGCCCGCAACCTTCTCAGCCAGCCTCTGACAGCTGAAAATAGAGAAATTATTGACAATTTTGTGACAATCATGGAAGCCCCTTTTGCAGAGCGGCTGCGACGTATTCGAAAGTATGGCTACAGAAAAAATCGTGCCTTTCATACTTTGGTTTTCACGACACTCATTCTCACAAAATTTGCTTATAAGGAGTAATATGCATGCTAGATTATTTTAGCCAAAAAAACTGGATTCTCTTGAGAGAATTGGTTAAAACAGATTTCAAATTGCGTTATCAAGGCAGTTTCATTGGGCATTTGTGGTCGATTTTAAAACCCTTAATGCTTTTTACCATTATGTATCTTGTTTTCGTTCGTTTCCTGCGTTTTGATGATGGAACGCCTCATTATGCAGTATCGCTTCTCTTAGGGATGGTGACTTGGAATTTTTTCTCAGAAGCGACCAATATGGGCATGATGTCCATTGTTGCGCGAGGGGACTTACTGCGAAAACTGAATTTTTCTAAATCAATTATCGTTTTTTCAGCTATTACTGGTGCAGCGATCAACTATGCGATCAATTTGTTGGTTGTTTTTGCTTTTGCTCTGATTAATGGAGTATCAATCACGCTAGGATGGCTAGTTATTATCCCGCTTTTTCTGGAATTAGTTTTGATTTCAGCTGGTTTTGCCTTTATGTTGGCGACACTTTTTGTTAAATATCGTGATATTGGACCCATTTGGGAAGTAGTGCTGCAGGCAGGCCTGTATGCGACACCGATTATTTATTCACTGACTTATATCCTGAAGGGTGGGCATGTTTTGGTCGCTAAGCTGATGATGCTCAATCCAATGGCTCAGATTATTCAAGATCTTCGTCATTTTATCGTTTTCTCAGGCAGTACTCGAGGCTGGGATTTGATGGACCATTATTGGATTGCGCTGATTCCTTATTTATTGCCAATAGTGATATTTGGGCTTGGATATTATATCTTTAATAAAAATGCTAAGAGATTTGCGGAGATTTTATAATGTCAAATAATATTGCAGTAAAAGTTGACCATGTCAGTAAGTTTTTTAAACTGCCAACAGAGTCAACACAAAGTTTAAGAACAAGCCTAGTTAACCGCTTTCGAGGAATCAAAGGTTACAAAGAGCAGAACATTCTTAAGGATATTTCTTTTGAAGTGGAAAAGGGAGATTTTTATGGAATTGTTGGCCGTAATGGTTCTGGCAAGTCCACTCTTCTGAAAATTATCTCAGAGATTTATATTCCCGAAAAGGGCACAGTGACCATTGATGGCAAGTTGGTTTCCTTTATCGAGCTAGGTGTTGGCTTCAATCCAGAGCTGACCGGCCGCGAAAATGTCTATATGAATGGCGCTATGCTGGGCTTCTCAACTGAAGAAGTAGATGCCATGTACGATGATATCGTGGAGTTTGCTGAGTTGGGTGAGTTTATGAATCAAAAACTCAAAAATTATTCTAGCGGGATGCAGGTTCGCTTGGCCTTTTCAGTTGCGATCAAGGCACAGGGAGACATTCTGATTTTGGATGAGGTTCTGGCTGTCGGGGATGAAGCCTTCCAGCGCAAGTGCAATAATTATTTTATGGAACGGAAGCATTCGGGAAAGACAACTATTTTAGTAACTCACGACATGAATGCCGTCAAAAAGTATTGTAATAAGGCTGTTTTGATTGAAAATGGCTTAGTCAAAGTTGTCGGAAATCCAGATGATGTAGCTAACCAATACAGTTTGGATAATGCAACTGACACCAAAGCTATGAACGAAGATTATGTCGCTGAAAAGGAATCTGAGGCAGTCTCTGATTTAGAGGTTCGTCTACTAAGCTCTCCTCAGACAGCACCAACTGAAGAAATTGAATTTGAAATTAGCTATCAAGTCAATCAGGATATGCCAACCTACATAGCCTTTTCACTGACTGATATCGACCGTACCATTTGGTTGTATAATGATAATTCAATGGATAATTTGACAGAAGGAACAGGAAAAAAGACACTTAAATACAAATGCCATCTTTCCCAAATCAATCATGCAAAATTGAAATTGCAGGTTTCTGTGCGTGATGAAGAGAATCAGATTTTAGCCTTTGCAGATTCTAAGAATACTCCAGTCCTTATCATCAGCCGACGGGATCTTAAAGATGACGATATCTCTGCAAAAGACTCAGCAACGGGCTTGATTCAGCGCAATGGGGTCTGGGAAATCTCTCAATAAAATGATAAGGTGTTTTCATGGAACGAATATTACTCTATGTTCATTTTAATAAATATAAGCGCGTGAGTAATCATGTCTTCTACCAATTAGAACAGCTCAAGCCCCTGTTTTCCAAAATTATTTTTATTTCAAATAGTCATATCGAAGAAGCAATTAAGAAAAAGTTGCACGACGAATTTGGGATAAGCAATGTGTTGGAGCGGGACAATCAAGGTTATGATTTTGCGGCTTGGCGGGATGGAATGAGCGCCATAGGTTTTGAGGAGCTCAAAACCTACGACTCTCTGACTCTGATGAATGATACTTGTTTTGGTCCGCTCTGGGATTTGGAGGCTATTTATAAGAGGTTTGAGGACGATACCCAGGTTGATTTTTGGGGCATGACCAACTTTCGAAAAACAAAGTATTTTGAAGAACATCTGCAGAGTTACTTTGTTACCTTTAAGCAGCAGATATTGAGGTCAATTTCTTTTCAAGAATTTTGGGAACAGGTAAAAGATTTTACTGATGTTCAAGATGTAATTGACCACTACGAGACGAAATTCACCCAATATTTTACAGAGGCAGGTTTTACCTATCAGGCTGCCTTTGATACTCGTCTAGAAGAAGCAGCGGATTTAATTCATCCAGACTTTACTTATTATAAGCCTTTTACTATTCTTGAGAAAAAGGTTCCCTTTTTGAAAGTGAAAGCTATCAGTGGCAATCCTTTTTCTGCGAGGTATCTGCTGGAAGAAATCAAAGAGAGAACTTCTTATCCTGTTTCTTTAATTTCTGAGCATATATTTGAATATGTTGGTCCAGATGTACCCTGCCTTTTGCAGGATAAGCAGCTTTTGATAGATGATAAGAATGACTCACCAGAAAAGCCGGTGGCGCTTCATATTCATGTGACAGATCTTCAAATCTTTGAGCAATTTAAAGAAAATTGGGAAATTCTTCCTCTACAATACCAATTTGTGGTGACGACAGCTGACGAAGCAATCTTTGCTCAGCTTTTGGGAAACGTATCAGACCGCTATCAGGTTCTTTTTGGAAAAGAAGAAAATCCTATGAAGGCGATGCTTGAACAGAGTGAGTTGCTGCAGCAATTTGCTTTCGTTGGGCATATTTCTACTGCAATTTTAGTAGATGGAATGCCTCAGCTTGATAAAGCGATGCGTAGAGATTTGATGGAGATGATGTTTGAAAATGCCAATGCTAGTATTAAAGTCTTGGAACAAGATGCTAAGCTTGGGATCGTTATACCAGATCTTCCAAGTTTAGTCAGATATGGATTGTTTGAGCAAAAAATATTTCGGAAAGAAATGGCTGCAATTTGGCAGGAGCTCCATTGCCAGAAACCGTTTGATTTTGAACAACATCCTGTTTTTGCCAGAGTGTATGGTGGCTTTTTTTGGTTTAAACCTTCCGTATTGACTGGTCTTTTTCAAAATGAGTACCAGTTATCAGCTCAAATAGAACCTCAAGTTTTAGAAAGTTTATTGGTTTATTTGGCTTGGGATCAGGACTATGATTTTAAAATCATGCCTAAAACCCCATTGCCTGCTCTATTAGACTTGCAAAGAGAAGCAGAACAATTAATCCAGCAGAAAGGGAAACTGGTTCATAAGAGCCTAGCAAAAAAAGTTAGAACTTATTTATCGAGTCTTTTAAAGGCACGATAATCTGTTTCTTAGAAAGAAAAATGAAACTTTTGATTAATTATTATAAGCAGATTTCTTATTTGCTTATCAGCTTTTTATTTTTAGATATTACAGCCGTCACCACTCTATTTTTACTTCAAGTAAATAAGAACATAGAAAATTACAGTAGCTTAGGGTTTGTTTTTCTTGGTTTAATCGTGGCTCTATTTGGCTTAGGGCAGATTGTATCCCAACTGCTAAGTCGAAAGCTGCTAATATGGTCTGCTATCGTCTATGCTTCTTACATACTATTTTCTTACTTGCTAACGGTTACTCAGCATATTAATGATTTTGACTTTAAGACAGAAAATTTACTTAGTAATCACTTTTTTCAAGTGAACGGCCTACCTTATTTGCTCCTTATTTTTTTCTTCGCCTATCTTATAAACTATTTCCCTTCTTTAAAAAAATATAATTCTCTGGACTATTTTATTGTTGATAAATACAATAAATATTTTCTAGAGAAACTCTTTCTGTCTCAGTCCCTTATTTTCTTGTCTTTAACAGATGATAAGATGACAGGTGTTTTTCAGCACCAAAGTTTGCTGACGACTTATCTTACAGATAAAGGATTTGAAATCTCTCAAGATTCTATTTTAAAATTAATTGGTTTTATTATTTTACTCTTTCTTTTATTTTTGATCCCTAGCTTTTTAGGGATAAAGGGATTAAAAGATATTTCGAAAAACAGAGGCAGTTTTTCAGTTGCTGTTTTATGCAGCGCAGTTCTTTCTGTCATTTTCAACTATACTATTCAAAATAGTATTCGAGGAGATGTTTCGGTTTTAGAACTGCATTTATTTGCAGGGGCAAGTCTCTTTCAGATAGCAGTATTTTTTGCAGCATTTATTTTTATCTACCTTGTTTTCAATCAAATTTTCTTAGCAAGCATTGTCATATTGGCTACGATTATTCTTGCAACCATTGCCAGTAGTTTGAAATTTCAATATCGTCACGAACCTATTCTGCCAAGTGATGTTAGCTGGCTAAAAAATCCAAAAATTTTATTTGATTTTCTTGGTGGCAATTATGGAATCTATACTATTGCAGGATTGGCAGCTCTTGGAGCTTTCTATTGGTTTTTCCGTAGAAGGATTTTACCTGGGAAAATTTTATCGATGATAAAAATGCAGCTTATGTTACTGGCTTTTCCTATTATTTTTTTTCTAGGTATTTTACAGATATTCTCTTCGAAAGAAAATGGTAAAGTAGCTGACAACATCCCCGTTATCTCTATTTTAAATAATTATCATGACTTGACTTGGTTTGGTAATACAGTTAATTCGCAAATGAGGTCTATCTCTTTTGTTTGGTTTACTCAATTATCAGATAAGGCTATGATCCAGCCGGCAGGATATTCCAAAGAAAAAATTCAGGAAATAGAAAAAAATATGGAGAACTTGCTGATTCCATTAATCAGGAACGTCAACATAACATTGAACAGCAGACTGTCATTTATGTCCTCAGTGAAAGTTTTTCTGATCCTGCCCGGATTGACGGCGTGTCTATGTCAGAAAATCCAATTCCAAATATTCAGGAAATTATGTCTAAGACAACCAGTGGGTTGATGCAGTCAGACGGTTATGGCGGTGGAACAGCAAATATGGAGTTTCAAACGTTGACCGGTCTGCCATTTTATAATTTGTCACCATCTGTTTCAGTTATTTATACGGAAGTAGTGCCAAAGATGAACAAACTTCCGGCTATCAGTGATTTTTACACTTCTCAAAATCGTACCGTGATTCATTTGGCCTCACCAAGTAATTATTCCAGAGACATCATTTATAAAGATCTGGGATATGATACCTTTATTCATTATGGAACTCAAGGGTTGCAGGGAGATCATATTGGTGGAAACTATAGTGATAAAACGACCTATAATCAAGTCTTAGATCGCCTAAAAACAGACCAAAGTCAATTTTTCTCAGTTATGACGATGCAAAATCATATGCCTTGGACGGAAGTCAATCCGATTTATATGTCTGCTAGTTACCCAGGTTTCACGGAGGCAGGAAATAAATCCTTATCCAGCTATGTAAGGATGCTCTACCACACAGACAATGCGACCAAGGATTTTTTGGATAAGCTTTCTAAGATTGATAAAAAGATAACAGTGGTCTTTTATGGTGATCATTTACCAGGCTTATATCCTCAATCAGCTTTTAAGGATCATCCTGAAAACCAATTTCTAACAGATTACTTTATCTGGAGTAATTATGAGACACCCAAGCTGGACTATCCTTTGGTTAACTCTAGTGATTTTTCTGCCTTGTTGCTTGAGCAGACCAATTCTAAAGTATCTCCTTACTATGCTTTATTGACCGAAGTTCTTCATAAGGCTAGTGTGGACAAGAAGGCACTGGAGCCATTAGCACAAGAAATTGCAGATGATTTGAAATTGATCGAATATGATATGGTTGGCGGAAAAGGCTATCTTTCAAAGGATTTCTTCGCTATGCCAGCGAAATAAAAAATAGAATAGGTTTACCAATTCTATTTTTTATTATTTTATGCTAAACTAGTAGTAAGGGGGTGAAGATATGATAAAGATTTTTGGGAAAGTACGCTATCATTGGCAACCAGAAATGTCGGTTTTAGTTATTTATTGGTCTTTGTCGGTTATCCCGATCTTTATAGGGCTGGCCTTAATGTATGAAAGTTCTAGAGTACCAACTCTTGTTCTCTTTTCCTTCTTCTTATTTATGGTTTTGTTGGGCATTGGTGTGCATCGATATTTCACCATATATGATGATGGGATCTTGCGGATTATTACGGCAAATCCTTTTACGCCAATCAAGATTGACATTTCAACTATCGAGAAGTTAGAAGTAACAAAGACCTCAATCACTCTTCATTTTACAGGGAAAAGTCGTAGCAGAACCTTCTGTATGCGCAAATGGCCAAAAAAATATTTTGTCAACGCCTTGGCTCTGAATGAGCATTTTAAAGGGGAAGTCGAATTGGTAGATAATTTTACTCTTCTAGATTATTTTGAAGTCTATTATGGTGATAAGGCTAAGAAAAACTAATCTTTTAGCAGTGCTCTGGTTGGACAATTTTTGATGGCTTCGAGAATATCGGGATGGTCAGGGACTTCTTTTTCTAACAGTTGGTCATCTTGATAAAATTTGACAATGCCATTATCGTGATAGTCAAAGATGTCTGAGTAAGTTTGGCAGAGCCCACAGGCAATGCAGCGTTCGGGAATGAGTGTAATTTTCATACTCATATTGTAATAAGATTTTTAGAAAAACTCAAGGAGGAAGTCATGGAAAAAGAACCATGGGAAGCAGATGTATACGATAATGGAGAAGAGAAATTGAAAAGAATTAAAAAAGTTCAAGCGAGTCGAGTAGATCGTATTTTGACGGTTTTAGTAACTGTTTTTTTGATATTGGTCATTGCAGTTACGTGCTTCTTGGTCTACCTTTCTATTGGTGGAAGTAATAAGAAGACGAGTATGGAAGGCTTTTATGGGACTTCTGCTGCTGTTGCCTCGTCAAGTAGTACGGAGCAACCTGCTTCAACAGAGGCGGCGGCTACACCTGAAGGAGAAACGACAGAATCATCTGAAGGGACTTTGACGGTTCAGCCTGGTGAAGGTGAGGCGGCTATTGCTGCGCGTGCAGGCATTTCTATTGCAAAATTAGAGCAGCTAAATCCATCGCACATGTCCACTGGTTCCTGGTACGCCAATCCAGGTGATGTTGTTAAGATTCAGTAGGAGCGGGTTATGAAACAGATTCAAATTGCTATTGATGGACCTGCTTCAAGTGGGAAATCCACTGTTGCAAAAATCATTGCAAAAGATTTTAATTATACCTATTTAGATACTGGAGCCATGTACCGTGCAGCGACATATTTGGCTTTGCGAAATCATTTGACTGAAAATGACGCAGCAGAGATTGTGGAACTGCTTGAGACTTATTCGGTCAGTTTTGGTCGTGCAGATAACGGTGAGCAGCTGGTGTTTGTTGGGGATGTAGATGTGACCCATCCGATTCGTGAAAATGAAGTTACCAATAATGTGTCGTGGGTGTCGGCTATCCCAGAAGTACGTGAAAAACTAGTTTATTTGCAGCAGTTGATTGCTGCTCAAGGTGGCATTGTCATGGATGGTCGTGATATTGGAACGGTCGTATTGCCAAATGCAGAACTTAAAATTTTTCTAGTTGCATCGGTCGAGGAGAGAGCGGAGCGCCGTTATAAAGAAAATCTTGCAAAAGGTATTCCGGCTGATTTGGAAACTCTTAAAAAGGAAATTGCTGAGCGGGACTATAAAGACAGTCATCGCGCTGTATCGCCTTTAAAACCAGCGGCTGATGCGATTCATTTTGACACGACAGGTGTTGGAATCGCAGAAGTTGTCGCATTTATTGAAGAAAAAGCGAAAAAAATCATTGACAAATAAAAAGAAACTTGATATGATAGTAGAGTTGAGAAAAGCAGAAGTGAGAACTTCTCGCCTTGCGACTAACGTTGTCTGGCTCTACAGGATTCAGTTTCAGTGATGAAATACTATCATGTAGTGCGGGTTTGCGTTAGCAGGTCCGCACTTGTTTTTCTCGAAAAATAAAAAAAGAGGTGAAAACCATAGCAAAACAAGACTTATTCATCAATGATGAAATTCGTGTGCGTGAAGTTCGGTTGATCGGTCTTGACGGCGAACAATTAGGTATTAAACCACTTAGTGAAGCGCAATCTCTTGCGGATGAGGCGAATGTCGATTTGGTCCTGATTCAGCCACAAGCTAAACCACCTGTTGCGAAAATTATGGACTATGGCAAGTTCAAGTTTGAGTACCAGAAAAAGCAGAAAGAACAACGTAAAAAACAGAGCGTTGTCACTGTGAAAGAAGTACGTCTCAGTCCAACGATTGATAAAGGGGACTTTGATACAAAGCTTCGTAACGCACGCAAGTTCCTTGAAAAAGGGAATAAAGTTAAGGTATCTATTCGCTTTAAAGGTCGGATGATTACCCACAAAGAGATTGGAGCTAAGGTCTTAGCAGACTTTGCTGAAGCGACTCAAGATGTTGCGATCATTGAGCAAAGACCTAAAATGGATGGACGTCAGATGTTCATGCAAATGGCACCGATTAGTGACAAAAAATAAACTGTCAGAAAGTTAGAAAAAGGAGATTTTACCATGCCAAAACAAAAAACACACCGCGCATCAGCTAAACGTTTCAAACGTACAGGTTCTGGTGGCTTGAAGCGTTTCCGTGCTTACACTTCTCACCGTTTCCACGGAAAAACTAAGAAACAACGTCGTCATCTTCGTAAAGCAGGAATGGTGCATGCAGGAGATTTCAAACGTATCAAAGCAATGCTTACAGGTCTTAAGTAAGAGATTTTGTGACACTTATCTAGGAAATATTGGAGGAAAATAAACATGGCACGTGTTAAAGGTGGCGTTGTATCACGCAAACGTCGTAAACGTATTTTAAAATTAGCAAAAGGTTACTATGGAGCAAAACACATCTTGTTCCGTACTGCAAAAGAGCAAGTAATGAACTCTTACTACTATGCATACCGTGACCGTCGTCAGAAAAAACGCGACTTCCGCAAACTTTGGATCACTCGTATCAATGCGGCAGCTCGTATGAACGGACTTTCATACTCACAATTGATGCATGGTTTGAAATTGGCTGAGATCGAAGTTAACCGTAAAATGCTTGCTGACTTAGCTGTTAACGATGCAGCAGCTTTCACAGCTCTTGCAGATGCAGCTAAAGCTAAACTTGCTAAATAAGAAGATAAAAAGTTGAAACGATGTTTCAGCTTTTTTCTTGTTAGGGTGACAATCGCTAAGTGTTTTAGTATAATATAGTGAGAATGGATGGAGGAGTGAATGATGATGTCAAATCGGTTAGCTTGGGATGAATATTTTGCGGCGCAGGCACTTTTGATTGCCAATCGTTCGACCTGCAAACGGGCTAAGGTTGGAACGGTCTTAGTCAAGGATAATAAGGTTATTTCGACCGGCTATAATGGATCCGTTTCAGGCACGGAGCACTGCATCGATCATGAGTGTTTGGTCATTGACGGGCATTGTGTACGGACCTTGCATGCGGAGGTCAATGCTATCTTGCAAGGAGCGGAGCGAGGCGTGCCTAAAGGTTTTACGGCTTATGTGACCCATTTCCCCTGTCTCAACTGTACCAAGCAGCTGCTTCAGGTAGGTTGCAAACGGGTGGTCTATATCAACCAATATCGGATAGATGACTATGCCCAGTACCTCTACAAGGAAAAAGAAGTGGAACTGATGCATCTGCCGTTGGAAGATGTTAAGGAAGCTATTGCTCAGACGGATTTGGTTTAGGCTGGTGGGAGGTGATACAAAAGCCCCTGCAATCCCCAGTTCCATCTGAGCTAATAATAGAGTTTGAGTTATAGTTTTGGGCTATAACTTTTCTTTTGAAAAGAATTCAGCATTATTTATTAAAAAGTGATATAATGAAAAGGTTATATAGTCCCGATAAGATGGTAGGAAACTTCTATCAGTACTTTGTAACTCGCAAACAATGACGGCTCCAAAGTCGCTCGTCATTCTACGGTTGCCCCTATATTGCGGTCAACCGATGCGTCTTACTAGCTTCAGAAATAAAAAAGTATCGTTTTATTTCTTTCGCGTCGTAACTCGTAGGTGATATGATTTGCAATCATTTTGGAGTTTGTTTATTTGTTTAATATTTTTTAAGGGGGGACATTTTTATGTCAGAACGTAAACTTTTCACGTCTGAGTCTGTATCGGAGGGACATCCCGATAAGATTGCAGACCAAATTTCCGATGCTATTTTGGATGCTGTCTTGAGTCAGGATCCAGATGCCCATGTGGCTGCTGAAACAGCAGTTTATACGGGCTCAGTTCATGTTTTTGGGGAAATTTCAACCACAGCTTATGTAGACATTAATCGTGTGGTTCGTGATACCATTGCAGAGATTGGCTACACCAATACAGAGTATGGCTTTTCGGCAGAGACAGTCGGTGTGCATCCATCTTTGGTGGAGCAGTCGCCAGATATTGCTCAGGGTGTCAATGAAGCTTTGGAGGTTCGTGGGAATACAGACCAAGATCCATTGGACTTGATTGGAGCTGGAGATCAGGGGCTTATGTTTGGCTTTGCAGTGGATGAAACGCCAGAGCTCATGCCGCTTCCTATCTCGCTCAGTCACAAGCTGGTCCGTCGATTGGCAGAGTTGCGCAAATCAGGAGAGATTGCCTATCTGCGTCCAGATGCGAAGTCACAGGTGACCGTTGAGTATGATGAAAATGACCAGCCAGTGCGCGTGGATACGGTGGTTATTTCGACCCAGCATGACCCAGAAGCGACCAATGAAGAGATTCATCGTGATGTGATCGAAAAAGTGATTAAAGCAGTTATCCCAGCCCAGTATTTGGATGAGAAGACAAAATTCTTCATCAATCCAACCGGCCGTTTTGTAATCGGCGGTCCTCAAGGGGACTCTGGCTTGACAGGACGCAAGATTATTGTAGATACTTACGGTGGTTACGCTCGACATGGTGGCGGTGCCTTCTCGGGTAAGGATGCAACCAAGGTCGACCGCTCGGCTTCATACGCAGCTCGCTACATTGCTAAAAATATCGTGGCAGCTGGACTAGCTAAGAAAGCAGAAGTACAGTTGGCCTATGCTATTGGTGTAGCGCAGCCGGTTTCTGTACGTATTGATACCTTTGGGACTGGACTTGTTGCAGAAAGCAAGCTGCAGGAAGCTGTTCGTCAGATTTTTGACCTGCGTCCGGCCGGTATCATTCAAATGCTGGATTTGAAACGTCCGATCTATCGTCAGACGGCAGCTTATGGCCACATGGGTAGGACAGACATTGATTTGCCTTGGGAAAAGTTGGATAAGGTAGAGGCTTTGCAAGCAGCAGTGAAATAAGTATTTTACTTGATACAAAAACAACAAACAAGCTCTATTTCCAGAAAAATTCTGGAGATGGGTTGTTTGTTGTTTTTCTTTTATGGTTTTCAGCTTGCTTGTAACAGTGAGGTGGAAGCACTAGAGGCTTAAAGCAAAATGAGCCAATGCTGTAATAAGAGTTGAATGACTACTTATAAAAGGTGTTGTTTTCTAACGGACTGCCTCCAAATCAATGCTTAGAACCTTGTGAAGGCTCCTTATTGGAAAATCACATTTTGCAATTGCTTATTTGAAAGTAACACAGACAGCTTCTGGTACATAGAAATCATGAGATAACTCAGTCAATCTTCCTGTTTCAGTATCGCGTTTGAAGACAGTTGCATTGTCGGAGTCTTGATGGACGGCAATGATATAGTTTTGGTCAGGTGTGATATTGAAATCGCGCGGATTTTTGCCGTTTGTTGGCGTGATTTCGACAAGCTGCAAACTCCCATCAGCCAGAATTTGATAAACGGCTATCGAATCATGGCCGCGGTTAGAGCCGTAGAGGAACTTGCCGTCTGCAGAGAGGCGAATGGCTGCGGTGCCATTAAATTCATCAAATCCTTCTGGGAGAGTTGAGATGGTCTGCAGGTGCTCAAACTGCCCAACGCCATCGTAAATCAACACTTCAATGGTTGAGTTTAATTCGCAGATGAGATAGGCCAATTTATGGTGATTATGAAAGACAATGTGGCGTGCTCCAGCTCCAGCAGCACATGTGTATGTATCAAGTTTATTCAGTTTTCCAGCTTCTGTCACATCGTAGGTGGTCACTTGATCCGTTCCGAGGTCACAAGTAATCAGGTATTGATCGGGTGTCAAGTCAGTATAATGGACATGGGCAGAGGCTTGGTTAGCATGAGGACCTTGGCCGATATGAGTGTCCACATCAGCCAGCTTTAGGCTGCCATCTTCCTGCTGTTTGTAGACTAGCACTTGCCCCTTGTGATAGTTGGCTCCGTAAACAAGCCCTCTCTCCTCATCAACAGCGACATAGCAAAGCGGAGCGCCGTCTTCCACCACACGATTGAGCAGCTGAGCCTTTTGGTCGTAGGCAGCAATTCCACCTTGTCCATCTTCTGCACCAACTGTGTAAAGATGACCAGCTTGGTCAAAGGCTAGATAGGTGGGGCTTGGTTCCTCAGCTACTAACTCCAAGTTTGATAGCAGGCCCTTTTCAGTATCAAAATCTGCCTTATAAATCCCTTGCGAATCTCGGCGGGTATATGTTCCAAAATAAACTGTTTGAGTCATTTCTACACCTCATTCTTTTAAAATAGATCAATCTATTATACCATAAAATCAGTTGAAAGGGGTTTAGGCATAGGATAAGACATGTTTTTAAAAGAATAGTATCAGTTCTAAAAAACAGACAAAAAACAGATAGCGGTTAGGAAGGGGATAGACTGCTTTGATAGAATGGGATTGTTCAAAAAAACAAATACAATCAGGAAAGCTCAAGATTCCTGTGTTATAAAACAAAGGAGAAATCAAATGAACACAAAAAAAATTGCTATGCTTGTTGCCCTTATCGGAATGTCTGGATTCTTTTTAGCCGCATGTGGGTCTAAAAATGCTGATAATCAAGAAGTCATTGACGGCAAACAAGTGGACTTCAAGAAAGACGCTGTTGACCAAAAAACTAAGACAGTAGACGGCAAGGAAGTGACAGAATACACGATGCCAGACGGAAATGTTATTCAGATCCCAGCTGACGGTGAAGAAATGCCAACGGATGAATCTGAATCAGCTAATGAATAAAAGATAAAACTTGTAGGTTGGAGGCAATATGTTTCGAAGAAAAAAAATGAATCGTAAAACCATTATATTGGGCAGCACAGTCATTCTTGCTTGTGCTGGTCTGGGAGGCTATATGCTTCTCAAGCAGGTCAATCAGCAACAGGCCATGCAAATGGTAGATAAAAAGATTGATTCGCTGACGGTTCAGGAAGCTGTCAATAACAGTAAGAAAACAAGCCTAGTTTTATCTGGGGAAGTAGTTGCTAACAATAGCAGTAAGGTCAAGATTGACCCTTCCAAGGGAGAAGTCAAGGAAGTATTTGTTAAAAATGGCGATACAGTGACACAAGGTCAACCTCTCTTCTCCTATGTGACATCGCAGGAACTGACAGCTCAGTCAGCTCAATACGACGCCCAGTCTAAGGCCAACGCCATTACAACTGCTCAAAATAGCGCCGCTATCAAATGGGAAACCTATAACCGTAAGCTGGCTAGTCTCAATGCACTCAAGGGAAAATATAATTCTAGTCAAGACGAGTCCCTGCTTGAGCAGATAAAATCTGCCGAAGACGAGCTGGCTCAAGCACTCACTGATGCTAAGACTGCTGACAATGAAGTGACGACAGCTCAGATTGAGGCTGAAAAGGCTCAGGTGACCGCTCAGACGGAATCAGACCGGATGAAATATGATACCGTGACAGCCGATACAGCTGGAACCATTACATCCATGAATGAAGATTTGCCAACTCAGTCCAAGACCAAAAAAGAAGAAGAAAACTTTATTGAAATCATGGACAAGTCCAAAACTTTGATCAAAGGGTCTGTTAGTGAGTTTGACCGTGAGAAGCTGAGCGTGGGACAGAGAGTGGATGTCGTGGACCGTAAGGATCCGAAGAAACGCTGGAGTGGCACGGTGACCCAGGTCGGTACTTTGACAACAGCAAATACTGGAAATAGCAACGGCGGAAACAAACAACAGGAAAACCCCAACCAAGGCAAGTACCCTTATACTGTTGAGCTGGATCAAGGCGGAGAAATGCCATTGATAGGCTCCCATTCTTATGTCAATGTTGTAGAAAATGCTCCTGAGGCAGGCAAGGTAGTTGTCAATAAATCTTATACCTTCAGCAAAAATGGTAAAACCTATGTCTGGAAAGTAGATGGCAAGAAGCTGAAAATGCAGGAAGTTAAGACTCAGAAAGTTTCCGACCGTTTGGTGGAGATTACAGAAGGCCTGACAATGCAGGATACCATTTCGACACCAAAAGAGGGCATGGAAGAAGGGATGGAGGTAGGACAGAATGTTAAAGCTTAAGGATATCCACAAATCTTATCAGCAGGGCAGTCAGGAATTTCCGATTTTAAAAGGAATTGATCTGCATGTGAAAGAGGGGGATTTTCTAGCGATTATGGGGCCGTCCGGATCTGGTAAGTCCACCCTGATGAACATCATCGGATGCCTAGATAAGGCGAACTCAGGGACCTACCATATCGAAGGAACTGATGTCTCTGACCTGTCCGACAATCAGCTGTCTGATTTGCGTAATCAGAAGATTGGTTTTGTTTTTCAAAATTTTAATCTCATGCCCAAGCTGACAGCCTGCCAAAATGTAGAATTACCTCTAACTTACATGAAAGTTCCTAAAAAAGAGAGACGTGAACGCGCCTTGGAAATGTTGCGTCTGGTCGGTCTGGAAGAAAGAAGTGACTTCAAGCCTATGGAGCTGTCTGGTGGTCAAAAGCAACGGGTAGCTATTGCTCGTGCCCTGGTGACCAATCCCAGCTTTATTTTGGGAGACGAGCCGACTGGAGCGCTGGATACTAAGACCAGTGTTCAGATTATGGAGCTTTTCAAGCAATTTAATGCACAAGGCAAGACCATTGTCATCATTACCCACGAGCCGGAAGTGGCCCAGCTTTGCAAGCAAACAGTTGTCTTGCGGGATGGCAATATAGAGACTAGGGCATTAGGATAGAAGGGGGCTATATGGAAGATATTTTTGTAGCTCTAAACTCAATCCTGTCGCATAAAATGCGCTCTATGCTGACCATGCTGGGGATTATCATCGGGATTGGTGCCATTATTGCTATCTTTTCCATCATTGAAGGAAATACGGAAAATACCAAGCGTCAGCTCATCGGCGGCAACAATAATACAATCAAGGTCGTCTATGACAAGAAAAGTTCGATTGATCCGTCCATTCCGGAAAAATCCCAAGCTCAGAAGCCTTCCTACATTCCCTTTATGGGAGAGGATGTCTTGTCCAAAATAAAGGAAATTTCTGGCGTTAAAAATGCTTTGATGACCTATGGTACGGACGAAAAGATTTACTATCTCAGTCAGAAGTCATCTGGGAAGGTTCAGGCGGTTTCGCAGTCAGTAGCTGATATAAAACAACAACGGCTGTTGGAAGGGGAGGGCTTTGACTCAGAAGCCTTCAAAAATCAAGAGCAAGTGACCTATTTGGAAAAGACGCTCTATGACACCCTCTTTCCCAATGGGGATGGCATCGGTAAGTATGTAGAAGTCATGGGCAACCCATTTAAAGTCATCGGCGTATTTGAGTCCACCGAGCAGAGTGGACTGACAGCTGGATCAGAAAAGGTCGCTTATATTCCTCTCCAACAATGGCATCGGATTTTTGATACCATCAATGTCAGTCCAGAAGTAACGGTCCAAACCCATAAAGCCGATGATTTGAAGAAGGTGGCTAAGAAGGTCAGTGACTATCTCAATCAGCAGATGTCGCAGTCAGACTATATGTTTGGTGTGCTGAACCTACAGGAATTTGAACGGCAACTGGAAAATCTCAACAAGTCCAACTTCGTACTATTGGCGGGTATTGCTAGCATCTCTCTCCTAGTTGGAGGTATCGGTGTTATGAATATCATGCTGGTATCAGTGACGGAGCGGACGCGTGAAATCGGGATTAAAAAGGCTCTGGGAGCTCGGCGCAAGATTATTCTTAAGCAGTTTCTGATCGAAGCGGTCATCCTGACTCTGATGGGTGGTGTTATTGGTGTAATTGCTGGAATTGCCTCTGGCTTTGCTATTACCCAGTCTTTAGCCTATCCATATATTTTATCCCTCTTTTCGGTCTTTGTAAGTTTGCTCTTTTGTTGTATAATAGGAGTAGTGTTTGGGCTCCTGCCGGCTGTGAAAGCATCCAAGCTGGATCCAATTGAAGCCCTGCGATTTGAATAAATAAAGGAGAATCAAGCATATATGCAAAAGATTTTAGTAGTGGAAGATGATACTACGATTAATCAAGTCATTTGTGAATTTTTAAAAGAAAGTAACTATGCTGTTACACCAGTCTTTGATGGAGGCGAGGCTTTGCTTCAATTTGAAGCAGAGTCTTTTGACTTAGTGATTTTGGATATGATGTTGCCGACCATGAGTGGACTGGATGTGCTCAAAGAAATTCGCAAGACTTCTCAAATTCCCGTCATGATTCTGACGGCACTAGATGACGAGTACACCCAGCTAGTCAGCTTTAATCACCTCATTAGTGATTATGTGACCAAGCCTTTCTCACCGCTGATCTTAGTCAAACGGATTGAGAATATTCTGCGTCGGAATACCGTCGCTTCAGAAATTGCTGTCGGTGAGCTGACAGTCTCCATTGATGACTGCACGGTTTATTGGCATGGCGAAAAGATGCCTCTGACCAAGAAAGAGTATGAAATCTTGCAGGCTCTGGCCAAGAGAAAGGACCACTTGGTGACGCGCGATCAGCTGATGAATACCATTTGGGGCTATAGTGAGCTAGATAGCCGAGTGTTGGATAATCATATCAAGAACATTCGTAAGAAAATTCCAGGCATTCCTCTGAAAACAATCACAGGTATGGGCTACCAGCTTGGAGGAGAAGACAAGTGAAGATTGTCAAAAAGAACTTCCTCTTGACCTCCTCCATCATTTTCGTGGTAGTGACCATCGTGCTGGCTAGTCTTTACTTTGCTATGCCGGTTTATTACCAGCAGGTCAAGGGTGGCGAAGCCCAGCGAGAGTTTGATCAGGTTGCCAAGCAGGTTAAAGGAAAGTCTAGTCAGGAAATCAGTGAGCTTTTGAGCAACTATAGCAAAAAAAATAATCAGATTTGGTTTACCTTGCTGGCTCAAGACAATACAATTCTGTATCCCTCTCTTGAGGATGGCGGAGAAAGCTCGCTACAGCTGACAATTGTCCCAACGATTCCTAGCAGTGACTATGAGAGCAAGACCCTATCAGAAAGCTTTCGGACTTCAGATGGTAAGGAAGTTGTCCTTAGAGGTGAGTATTCTTTGCAGCCAGTGTCGGATGCCAGCCGGATTTTGCTTAATCTCTATCCTTTTGTGCTATTTTTGTCGCTGAGTCTAGGAGGCGTAGTTGCCTATCTCTATAGCCGGACTTCCAGCCAGCGGATCAAGGATATATCCTTGAGCACCCGTCAAATGACGACTCTGCTTCCAGATGTCTTGTGTCAAGTAAAAGGGCAAGACGAGATAGCCGATTTGGCTCAGGATATTAATCATTTATATACGAATTTATTAGCTAGCATGGAGGCTCTGCGCCTAGAAAATGAAAAAGTCGCAGAAAGTGAGCGCGAAAAAGCAGAATTTCTCCGTATGACTTCCCACGAACTGAAAACGCCGATTACCAGCATGATGGGAATGATCGACGGAATGATTTATGGTGTGGGTGAGTTTAAAGATCGTGATAAGTATCTGCAGAAGTGCCGCGAAATCTTAGAAGAACAGTCGGACTTAGTTCAGTCTATTCTGGCTATTTCAAAACTGGAGATGACGACGGAGACAGAACGAGAAACCTTCTCTTTGAAAAAGCTGCTTGAAGAAAATATCAGCACTTACAAGATTCTGGCTGATCTCAAGCATTATCGCTTTAATGTTCAACTTTCAGAAGCGACAGTTCGGGGAAATAAGACCTATTTACTCAAAGCGATTAAAAATCTGATTGATAATGCCTTTCATTATACAGTGGAAGGTGGAGAAGTTTTGGTTCGCTTAGACGATAGGATGTTAATCGTAGAAAATGAAGCTGAGAAAGTACTGGACGAGTCACAGATTCAGCAGATTTTCCAGCCATTTTATCGACCAGACTATAGTCGCAATCGCAAGGATGGCGGTACAGGACTAGGACTCTTCATCGTTCAGCAAATTTTAGAAAAGCACCATCTCACTTATCGCTTTGAAGCCGTTGAGAATAGATGGATGCGCTTTACGATTTTTTTACCTCAAATAGATAAGGACTAAACGAAGTCGAAGATGTATGGAATCAGGAAAGGATTCCATACATTTTTTATGCATTTGTCATGCCTACTATTGGCATTGTCTAGAAATTCTCTCTTAAATATGGTAAAATAGAAATTAATAATAAAGATAGTATACCTTTATAAAATATAAGAATGAGCTTATCCGAATAAAGCTTTAATAGTGAGATGATGTTGAAGATATTGTAGATAAAGATAGAACTGTCAGAGGGGCAGGCCGAATAATTGATTTTGAGCATTTGGGAGTCAGTATCAAGAAACAAGTGCTAATGTTCAAAAAAAGCTTGGCTGATGCGGTTGAAAATATAGCTACCTTTAATCAGGATGTCGCAGACAGCAGTATAATATGTCTGATTGCTGTTCAGAATCAGCAATGATTTAACTGGAAATCCTATGCTCTTTTTTTGTTGGGTTCTGGAAATGGGAATTTGACAAGGGGATGTCGTTCAGTAAAAGCCAGTTGAGCTAAGGACTTTCATGGATTAAAAAGAAAAGCCAAAAAAACGCTTACAATATCACAAAATAATTGACTATTACCTTTATTAGGAGTAAACTAATGGGGTACATTTAAAAAATATAAAAGGAGAATTCGTCATGAATTTAACATTTTTAGGACTTTGTATTGCCTGCTTTGGCGTCTCATTAGCTGAAGGTTTGATTATGAGTAATCTTTTCAAAGCATCTGCCCGTCAACCTGAAATTATTGATCAACTACGTAGCCTCTTAATTCTCGGTGTTGCTTTTGTAGAAGGTACCTTCTTTGTAACCTTGGCCATGGCCTTCGTCATTAAATAGACCACTCTATTTAGAGAAGGAGGTGTCAAACCATGGAAGAAAGTGTAAATCCGACCTTAAATATTGGACCAATATCCTTTGATTTGACCCTACTTGCCATGTCTCTTGTAACTGTTTTGATGGTCTTTGCTTTTGTCTACTGGGCAAGTCGCAAAATGACCCTTCGTCCAAAGGGCAAACAAAATGCTCTTGAGATGATCTATGATTTTGTCATTAGCTTTACCAAGGGTAACATTGGAGAGCATTATATGAAGAATTATTCTTTATTTTTGTTTTCTCTTTTTATGTTTATTTTGGTGGCCAATAATATTGGGTTGATGGCAAAAGTCCAAACAACAAACGGTTATAACTTGTGGACTTCCCCAACGGCTAACCTCGGCTACGACTTATCTCTCTCCTTTATGATCACCTTGATCGCACATATAGAAGGGGTTCGTCGTCGAGGCTTTAAGGAATATTTGAAGGCTTTTGCAACACCAGGCTTTATGACCCCGATGAACCTCTTGGAAGAAGTGACCAATTTTGCTTCCTTAGCAATTCGGATTTACGGGAACATTTTTGCCGGTGAAGTATTGGCAGGTTTACTTTTATCCTTGTCTCAACAAGCCTTTTATTGGTATCCAGCAGCCTTTATCGGAAACATGTTATGGACGGCCTTTTCGATTTTCATTTCATGTATCCAAGCTTATGTATTTACCATGTTGTCTTCAATGTACATTGGTAAAAAAATAAACGGTGAGGAAGAGTAAGTAGAGGAGTAGTAGAAGATGGATTTAACTATTGGTACCATTATTGGTGACTTTATTCTCATCGCTGGTTCCTTCCTTTTATTAATTTTTTTAGTAAAGAAGTTTGCCTGGGGCAATATTACCAGTATTTTAGAAGAACGTTCTAAAAAGATTACGGATGATATTGACGGGGCTGAGTCAGCCCGTAAAAAGGCTGAGGAACTTGCGCAAAAACGTGAGAATGAATTAGCAGGAAGTCGTCAGGAAGCAACGACGATTATCGAACATGCTAAGGAAACAGCTCAAAAAAATAAGGCTGGAATTTTAGCGAATGCAGCTGAAGAAGCTGGACGTTTGAAAGCAAAAGCCAATCAGGAAATTGCTCAGAGCAAGGCAGATGCCTTGAATAGCATTAAAGATGATGTGGCTGACCTAACAGTAAGTCTCGCAAGTAAGATCTTGAGTCAGCAGCTCGATACAGAGAAACACAGCGAGCTCATTGATCGTTATATTGATAAATTAGGAGATGCTTAATGGACAAAAAGCAATACGCGGTAATTGAAAAATATGCCTTGCCTTTTGTTCAATTAGTATTTGAAAAAGGTCAGCAACAGGATGTTTTTGATAAACTAAGCCAGATTAAGGCCGTGTTTGTGGAAACAAATCTTGCTGACTTTTTATCACATATTGGCGTTGATGAGGAAGAGAAGGAGAAGGCTCTTCGACTTTTCCAAAACTCAGATTCACAGCTGATTGATAACTTTATCGAAGTCATTATTCTCAATCATCGAGCTGCTTTATTCTACGATATATTATTAGAAATTCAGCATCAGATTGAGAAGCAAAGCAATGAATTTGAAGTGACAGTCAGATCTGTCCAAGCACTGACAGAAAGCCAAAAAGAGAGATTGAAACCAATTATTGAGCAGAAAATGGGCCTCAAGGTTCGCGCGCTCAAGCAGGAATTGGATGTCGATTTGATTGGTGGTTTTGTCATCTCAGCCAATAATAAGACAATTGATGCAAGTATAAAACGTCAATTACAACTCGTAAAAGAAAATTTGAAATAGAAAGTGGTGTGAATTTTGGCGATTAACGCACAAGAAATCAGCGCTTTAATTAAGCAACAAATTGAAAATTTCCAGCCAAATTTTGACGTCACAGAAACTGGGGTCGTCACTTACATTGGTGATGGAATCGCTCGTGCCCACGGTCTTGATAATGCCATGAGCGGGGAGCTCTTGATTTTTGAAAATGGTTCTTATGGTATGGCCCAAAACTTGGAGTCAACTGATGTCGGGATCATTATCTTGGGTGACTTTACAGATATTCGTGAGGGGGATACGATTCGCCGCACGGGTAAAATCATGGAGGTTCCTGTTGGGGATGCTTTGATTGGTCGTGTCGTGGATCCGCTCGGTCGTCCTGTTGACGGATTGGGTGAGATTGTTACGGATAAAACACGTCCTGTTGAAGCGCCAGCTCCAGGAGTTATGGAGCGGAAATCCGTTTCTGAACCATTACAAACAGGTCTAAAAGCCATTGACGCACTGGTACCAATTGGTCGTGGCCAGCGGGAATTGATTATCGGTGATCGTCAGACTGGTAAAACCAGTATTGCCATCGATGCGATCCTCAACCAAAAAGGGCAAGATATGATCTGTATCTATGTTGCCATCGGTCAAAAGGAATCCACTGTTCGGACACAGGTTGAGACCCTCCGCCAGTATGGAGCCTTAGACTATACCATTGTGGTAACAGCATCAGCTTCTCAACCTTCTCCTTTGCTTTTCTTGGCACCTTATGCCGGTGTAGCAATGGCAGAAGAATTCATGTACAATGGCAAACATGTCCTCATCGTTTATGATGATTTGTCTAAACAAGCGGTAGCTTACCGTGAACTTTCTCTCTTGCTTCGCCGTCCGCCAGGTCGTGAAGCCTTCCCAGGGGATGTTTTCTACCTTCACAGCCGCTTGCTTGAGCGTTCGGCTAAGGTTTCTGATGAGCTAGGTGGTGGTTCAATCACTGCATTGCCATTCATCGAAACGCAGGCAGGAGATATCTCAGCCTATATCGCGACCAACGTGATTTCAATCACGGACGGTCAGATTTTCCTCAGCGATAGCCTCTTTAACGCAGGTATCCGCCCAGCTATCGATGCTGGTTCTTCCGTATCTCGTGTCGGTGGTTCTGCCCAAATCAAGGCCATGAAGAAGGTTGCAGGAACTCTGCGTATCGACCTTGCTTCTTATCGTGAGCTGGAAGCCTTTACCAAGTTCGGTAGTGACTTGGATGCAGCAACTCAGGCTAAACTCAATCGCGGACGCCGCACAGTAGAAGTATTGAAACAGCCAGTTCATGAGCCACTGCCAGTTGAAAAACAGGTTGTGATCCTCTATGCACTGACTCACGGCTTCCTTGATACAGTACCAGTAGATGAGATTCTTCAGTTTGAAGATGAGATTTTCACTTACTTTGATGCTCATCATGAAGACATTTATGAAACAATTCGTCAGACAAAAGATTTGCCGAGTGAAGAAGTGCTGGACGCCGCTATTACTGAATTTATCAATCAGTCTAACTTCAAATAGGAATAGAGGTGTCAGATGGCAGTTTCATTAAATGATATCAAAAATAAAATTGCATCCACAAAAAACACCAGTCAAATCACCAATGCTATGCAGATGGTTTCTGCATCTAAGTTAGGGAAATCCGAAGAAGCAGCAAAGAACTTTCAAGTCTATGCTTCTAAGGTTCGGAAACTCTTGACCGACCTTTTGCATGGTCATGAGACAGAAAATGTTAGTCATCATCCCTTGCTCAAGAGCAGACCAGTTCAGAAAACGGCTTATATCGTCATTACGTCTGATCGGGGTTTGGTCGGTGGCTACAATGCAACCATCCTCAAATCAATGATGGAATTGATTTCTGAATACCACGAAAAGGATGACTATGTCATTATTTCGATCGGTGGAATGGGAGCTGATTTCTTCCGAGCACGGGGCATTCAGCCAATTTATGAATTGCGCGGCTTAGCCAATCATCCGAGTTTTGATGAAGTCCGGAAAATCATTTCTAAGACCATTGAAATGTATCAGAATGAACTTTTTGATGAACTTTATGTCTGTTATAACCACCATGTCAACAGTCTGACCAGTCAGATGCGGGTAGAGCAGATGTTACCAATCATCGATTTGGATCCTAGTGAAGCGGATAAGAACTATATCCTCAATCTAGAACTAGAATCCAGTCGAAATGCGATTTTAGATCAGCTCTTACCTCAGTTTGCTGAAAGTATGATTTACGGGGCCATTATTGACGCAAAAACTGCTGAAAATGCTGCTGGTATGACAGCCATGCAGACAGCAACGGATAACGCTAAAAAAGTTATCAATGATTTGACCATTCAGTATAACCGTGCTAGACAAGCAGCTATCACGCAGGAAATTACTGAAATTGTGGCGGGTGCAAGTGCACTGGAATAGTGTCACAGAAAATAAATATTATAAAGAGGAGAAAAGAATGAGCTCAGGCAAAATTACTCAGGTTATCGGACCGGTTGTAGACGTAGCGTTTGCAGCTGGCGACAAGCTACCTGAGATCAATAATGCACTTGTAGTCTATAAAAATGACGAAAAAAAATCAAAAATCGTCCTTGAAGTAGCTCTTGAGCTTGGTGATGGAGTGGTTCGGACCATCGCTATGGAATCAACGGATGGGTTGACTCGTGGCATGGAAGTGCTAAATACTGGCCGTCCAATTTCTGTACCAGTCGGAAAAGAAACACTTGGTCGCGTCTTTAACGTTTTGGGAGATACCATTGACTTGGATGCTCCTTTTGCGGATGATGCAGAGCGCCAGCCAATCCATAAGAAAGCTCCAACCTTTGATGAGTTGTCTACTTCATCAGAGATCTTAGAAACAGGTATCAAGGTTATCGACCTTTTAGCACCTTATCTGAAAGGTGGTAAAGTCGGACTCTTCGGTGGTGCCGGAGTTGGTAAGACCGTCCTGATTCAGGAATTGATCCACAACATCGCTCAAGAACACGGTGGGATTTCTGTATTTACCGGTGTTGGAGAACGGACGCGTGAAGGGAATGACCTTTACTGGGAAATGAAGGAGTCTGGCGTTATCGAAAAGACAGCCATGGTCTTCGGTCAGATGAATGAGCCACCAGGGGCACGTATGCGTGTTGCTTTGACTGGCTTGACGATTGCAGAATATTTCCGCGATGTGGAAGGTCAAGATGTCTTGCTCTTCATTGACAACATCTTCCGTTTCACGCAAGCAGGTTCTGAAGTTTCTGCCCTTTTGGGTCGGATGCCGTCAGCCGTTGGTTACCAACCAACACTTGCGACAGAAATGGGACAATTGCAGGAACGGATTACCTCAACCAAGAAGGGTTCTGTAACCTCTATTCAGGCCATCTATGTGCCAGCCGATGACTATACTGACCCAGCTCCAGCAACGGCTTTTGCTCACTTGGATTCTACAACCAACTTGGAACGTAAATTGGTTCAATTGGGGATTTATCCAGCAGTGGATCCGCTCGCTTCAAGCTCTCGGGCTCTTTCTCCTGAGATTGTTGGTGAAGAGCACTATGCGGTGGCTGCTGAAGTTAAACGCGTATTGCAACGTTATCATGAATTGCAGGATATCATTGCAATCCTAGGTATGGACGAATTGTCAGATGAAGAAAAGACCTTGGTTGCGCGTGCGCGTCGGATTCAATTCTTCCTTTCTCAAAACTTCAACGTTGCTGAGCAATTTACTGGTCAGCCGGGATCTTATGTGCCTGTAGCTGAGACAGTTCGTGGCTTTAAAGAAATCCTCGAAGGAAAGTATGATAAGTTACCAGAAGATGCCTTCCGCGGTGTCGGTTCAATTGAGGATGTCATTGCTAAAGCTGAAAAAATGGGATTCTAAGAGGTGAATGATGGCTCAAATGACAGTACAAATCGTTACACCGGATGGTCTTGTCTATGACCACCGTGCTGCATTTGTTTCCGTAAAAACGATTGACGGAGAAATGGGGATTTTGCCTCGTCATATCAATACAATCGCTGTTTTGGAAGTGGATCAGGTCAAGGTGCGCCGGGTCGATGATGATAAGCATATTGATTGGATTGCGGTCAACGGTGGTATTGTAGAGATAGCTGACAATGTGATTACCATTATCGCAGACTCAGCAGAACGTGCGCGTGATATTGATATTAGCCGTGCTGAGCGGGCTAAACTGCGTGCTGAGAAAGAGATCGAAGAAGCTCAAGACAAGCATCTGATTGACCAAGAGCGCCGTGCTAAAATCGCCCTTCAGCGTGCCATCAACCGGATTAACGTTGGAACAAGAATGTAATAAGCAAAAAAAGAATGGAAATGCCATTCTTTTTTTGTTGGCTTACGTTTCTTTCTGCTAGGAATGGCTGGTCTTATGGTATAATAAAAACTATGATAGAATTAACATTTCGACTATGCAGTCACCTGCTCTTTATTTTCTTTGCTTTTCATCTTCTGTCTACTGTAGTAAGTTGGGAAAGATTTCTAAAAGTAAATGCTGATAATGCTCTCAAAATTCGTTTTTTGATATTATTGTTGAGTATTGCCTTGGGCTACATGGCCAGTCTATTTTTTATTGGCATCTATGATATGAGTCGGGCAATCTTTAACGGTACTTTGTAAGGTCAGATTTTTGATTTTATGGTATGATAGTAGGGATGAATTTTTAATGTTTGGAGTAGCTAGTTAGTATGGAAAAAATTATTATTCAGGGTGGAAATAATCGTCTGGTTGGAACAGTCAAGATTGAGGGAGCTAAAAATGCGGTGCTGCCGCTGCTAGCTGCAACGATATTGGCCAGTGAAGGAAAAACGACACTCAAAAATGTTCCAGTCCTTTCGGATGTTTTTACCATGAACAATGTTATTCGCGGTTTGAATACGCAGGTGAACTTTAACCGAGACGAAAACACTGTAGTCGTGGATGCAACTCAGCCTTTGTCTGAGGAAGCTCCTTATAAATATGTCAGCAAAATGCGGGCTTCAATTGTTGTATTGGGGCCGATTCTTGCTCGAAATGGGCATGCTAAAGTATCCATGCCGGGTGGTTGTACGATTGGCAGTCGTCCGATTGACCTTCATTTGAAGGGCTTGGAGGCAATGGGCGCTCAGATTACACAGTCTGCGGGTTACATTGAGGCCAGAGCAGACCGCTTAAAGGGAGCGCATATCTATATGGACTTCCCAAGTGTTGGCGCAACGCAGAATATTATGATGGCTGCGACGTTTGCTAAAGGCACAACTGTTATCGAAAATGCTGCTCGAGAGCCCGAAATTGTCGATTTGGCCCTTTTGTTAAATAAAATGGGCGCTAGAGTCAGAGGAGCAGGAACGGAGAATATAACAATTATCGGTGTGGAAAAACTCCATGGAGCTGAGCATAATGTAGTTCAAGACCGCATTGAAGCTGGGACCTTTATGGTGGGTGCTGCCATGACAGGCGGTGATTTGCTGATTGAGGACGCTATCTGGGAGCACAACCGTCCGCTTTTATCAAAAATGCAGGAAATGGGAGTAGAAGTGACTGAAGAAGATGCAGGAATTCGCATCCGCTCGGATGTTTCGAAGTTAAAAGCTGTTTCAGTTAAGACCTTGCCTTATCCAGGTTTCCCGACGGATATGCAGGCTCAGTTTACTGCCTTGATGGCGATAGCCCAAGGAGAATCCGTCATGATTGAAACGGTCTTTGAGAATCGTTTCCAGCACTTAGAAGAGATGCGGCGAATGGGGCTTCACTCCGACATTATGCGGGACACAGCCCGTATCTGGGGCGGTGAAAGCTTACAAGGAGCTGAAGTGATGTCAACAGACCTTCGGGCCAGTGCAACCTTGATTTTGATGGGCTTGATTGCTGATGGAGAAACAAAAGTTAGCAAGCTAGTCCATTTGGACCGCGGTTACTATAAATTTCACGAAAAGCTGGCAGCTCTTGGTGCAAATATCAAACGTGTAAAGGAAGAAGATGATGAGTGAAAATTTAAAATATTTAGGTAAACAGCTCGGAATTGTTGCCTTGGTTCTGCTACTTGCTTTTATCATTTTTTGTCTTGGTCTGGTCATCGGTTATGGTGTGATTGGAAATGGAGACAATCCTTGGTCTATTTTATCGCCCAAGACTTGGGATACCATTATTTCCAAATTTACGGGTCAGTGATTTTCCAAGAGTATGACATAGCATCCCGACTGTGCATTATCCTAGCACAGTCCTTTTAAATGGATAAGGAATTATGCCAAAAAGAAAGAAAATCCTAAAAAAAAGTAATAAATCTGTGCAGACTGTGGCAGGGCTTCTGGTTGCACTTAGCTTGTCGCTGGGAGCCTACTTTTTTGGAAATGGCAATCAAACACCAGCGCTAAACACACCTGCAGTTGTCAGCCAAAATAAGGAGACTAGCACACCTGACCAAGCTCTGTCAGAAAGTGTTCTTACAGACTCAGTGCGCTCTCAACTTGGAGGAAAAATCGAGTGGAATGGGGCAGGGGCTTTCGTCATCAATGGAAATCAAACAAACTTGAATGCCAAAGTTTCTAGTTTGCCTTATGCGGATAATAAAACGAAGATTGTTCAGGGGCAGACTGTTCCTACAGTCGCCAATGCCTTGCTTACCAAATCAACACGCCAGTATAAATCACGGGAAGAAACGGGAAATGGCTCTACTTCTTGGGTTCCTGCTGGTTGGCACCAAGTCAAACATCTATCAGGTGACTATCATCATGCGGTGGATCGAGGGCATCTCTTGGCTTACTCTTTGGTCGGTGGTTTAAAGGGCTTTGATGCTTCCACTAGCAATCCAGCCAATATCGCAGTCCAAACAGCCTGGGCCAATCAGGCCAATAAAGACAACTCGACGGGACAGAATTACTATGAAACTCAGATTCGTCGTGCTTTGGACCAGAATAAGCGGGTGCGTTATCGTGTCACTTTGATCTATACCTCGGACAATGATTTTGTACCATCTGGCTCGCATTTAGAAGCCAAGTCCAGTGATGGAAGTTTGGAATTCAATGTCTTCGTTCCCAATGTGCAAAAAGGGATTCAGCTAGACTATAGCAGCGGTCGGGTCAGTCTGACTACAGGTTCTTAATATTTAATTAGAATGAAAAGGAATGGTTGCAGATTTGTAGTCATTTTCTTTTATAGTTATAGAAGGAGAGCTTTTTAGTTTTGTTTAAGACAGTATTGATAGAATCTATCTTCTCTTACAATCCGAGAAGTGGAGGTTGCTATGAGATTTATTTTTAATTGTATTTGTTTCTTATTTCGTTTTATTTGGCGGCTGGTCTGGGGCTTGATGTGGTCCGCAGTTCTTAGTTTCGTAGTAATCGTTGGTGTCTTTTATTTTACGACTTCGACAGATAGTGGGCCAGCTGGTTTGTCCCAAGCAGTTCAGGCTGCGGTAGTGCGAGTGGAGCAACTTTTCAATGGCCAAGGGTTTACAACAGGATTTGACAGCTACAGCCAGCAAACCAATCAAATGACAGATGAGCATATCGCTACAGGCAGTCGTTGGGAGCAGGCAAGCGCCAGCATTTACATTGATACACAAAACGAAACCTTTCGGTCTGCTTATCTAGAAGCTATTGATTCTTGGAATCAGACAGGGGCCTTTACCTTTACCCTCACTGAAGATAAGGATTCGGCAGATATTATTGCAACGGAGATGAACGATGGGAATGTGCCAGCAGCTGGTGAAGCAGAGTCTCAGACTAATCTACTCACTCAGCGCTTTACAAAGGTTACCGTCCGTTTGAATGCTTACTACTTACTCAATGACCGCTACGGCTATTCACACGAACGCATCGTAAATACAGCAGCGCACGAATTGGGTCATGCTATCGGATTAAATCATAACGAGGAGGATTCTGTGATGCAGTCGGCTGGTTCTTTTTACAGTATCCAGCCAGTAGATGTTCAAGCTGTAAGAGAACTGTATCAATCATAGTATCATGTTAAAAACTATTTTCTATTTTATTAGACGCTTTCCCGAGCAAGTCTTCCTTTTTATCTTTAATTCAGGAGTTTTTGCCTGGCTTTGGACAAGCGGGACAGAGATTGCCAGTCAGATCGGTCTGGCCGATGTTTGGCAAAATCATATTCCAGTACCGCTTCAGGCATTTTTCGGCGAAAGCAGTCAAGCTGTTCAAGGCTTCTTTAAGACTTCAGCCTTTATATGGCTGGTCGGTTCGATGATGATTCTTGTGGCAATCCGCTTTGTCAAAGGACTGATTAAGTTGCTTCTCTTTGTTTTGCTCATTTTACTAGGTATCTACCTAGTGGTGCAGAATCAGGGGATTTTAAGTAGTTTTATCTAAAGTAGGCATCAGTTTATTAGCTACCAGAGCAAGAAGGGCGAGCATGCTTGCTCGTTTTTTATGTGAAATCTAAAGTTTTTTGTTTAAAACAAACAAAAAGTGTGGAAAATGAAAAAGAAAAGAGTTATAATGAAGAAAACGGGAGATGGAGGAGTCGAAAATGAATAAGATTGAACGATTAGACGAATTGGTTAAGCTGGTAGATAGACTTGGAACGATTACCGTTGCTCAAATTGTGGAAAGCCTGAAAGTCTCTGACATGACTGTTCGACGTGATTTGACAGAGCTAGAAAATCAAGGGAAATTGACTCGTATTTTTGGTGGAGCTAAAAGTAATAAAGCCCAACAATATCACGAAATTCCTCACGAAGAGAAACTCTTCAAGAATATTGAAGCTAAGCGAGCCGTTGCTAAAAAGGCTGTGCAGCTGATTGAGGATGGGGACACCATTTTCCTTGGTCCAGGGACTTCTGTAGAAGTGCTGTCCGAGCAAATAAGCAATCAAAATCTGCGCGTGATTACCAACTGCCTGCCTATCTTTAATGACCTGCTCAAGAAAAAGTCAGATACCTTTAAAGTTTTTCTTCTTGGAGGGGAAATGCGGGAGACTAGTCAAGCCTTTGTAGGAGAGATGACCAACGCTATCATGGAGCGCATGTATTTTACTAAGATGTTCTTCAGCTGTAATGGCATTAAAGGTGGACAAATCATGACCTCTTCCTTTGAAGAGGCCTACACCCAAAAGCTGGCCTTAGAACGCTCGACGGAGACATATCTGTTGATTGATTCTTCTAAGATTGATAAGGAAGATTTCACTTCCATCTGTCCTCTATCTGAAATTACAGCAGTTATCATTGATCAAACTTCCGATACAGCTCATGAGGAATTAGAAGTGCATACTAAAGTTATCTCATAAGTAATAGACAAAAATGCTCTGGATAAGAGCTTTTTTGTTTATCTATAACATTATTTATTTTTTTGATTAAAATAAACAAAAAGATGTTGACAATAAACTTAGAAAGGAGTATATTATGATTATAGAAAACAGATGGTGATTTAGATAAACATAAATCTGTTAGAAATAATCAAAAGGAGAATGCTCATGGCAATTATTATTGGAGCAGATGCTGCTGGAAGCAAGCTGAAAGATGTGGTCAAGGATTTTCTCGTCGGAGAAAACTTTGAAGTGGTAGATGTGACGAAAGAAGGTCAAGATTTTGTTGATGTGACCCTTGCAGTTGCAGCTGAGGTCAATAAGCAGGAGGAAAATCTTGGTATTGTTATTGATGCTTATGGGGCTGGTCCATTCATGGTGGCGACCAAAATCAAAGGCATGGTTGCGGCAGAAGTCTCAGATGAACGCTCTGCTTACATGACTCGCGGCCATAACAACTCTCGCATGATTACAATGGGAGCTGAAATCGTTGGTGAAGGTCTGGCTAAGAATATTGCCAAAGGCTTTGTCAATGGGAAATACGATGGCGGCCGCCACCAAATCCGAGTTGACATGCTCAACAAGATGTGCTAAGAAAAGGAGAAATCAAATGAAAATTGCAATTGGATGTGACCATATCGTTACCAATGAAAAAATGGCGGTCGTAGATTTCTTGAAGTCAAAAGGCTATGAAGTACAGGACTACGGAACATATGACCATGTGCGTACCCACTACCCTATCTACGGAAAAAAGGTAGGAGAAGCTGTGGCGAGTGGCAAGGCGGATCTGGGAATCTGTATTTGCGGTACTGGTGTCGGGATTAACAATGCGGTTAATAAGGTGTCTGGTATCCGCTCAGCTCTGGTGCGCGACATGACTTCAGCTCTCTATGCTAAGGAAGAGCTCAACGCCAACGTTATCGGTTTTGGCGGAAAAATCACTGGTGAGCTCCTCATGTGTGACATCATCGAAGCTTTCATTCATGCGGAGTACAAGCCGACTGAAGAAAACAAGAAGCTGATTGCCAAGATTGAGCATGTAGAAAGTCACAATGCTCATCAGGCAGATGATAATTTCTTTACAGAATTCCTTGAAAAATGGGATCGTGGAGAGTACCACGACTAGTGAGGTAGCCAGATGATTCTTACAGTGACCATGAATCCTTCTATCGATATTTCCTATCCTTTAGAAGAATTGAAAATTGATACTGTTAATCGTGTTGCAGAAGTCAGTAAGACAGCAGGCGGCAAGGGCCTCAATGTGACCAGAGTTTTGGCAGAAATTGGAGACGATGTCGCTGCGACGGGGCTTATCGGCGGAACTAATGGAGAGTTTTTATTACAAAATCTTCATCCAAATGTTCAATCTTCCTTTTACAATATTTCAGGAGCGACGAGAAACTGTATTGCTATCTTACACGAAGGTAAGCAAACAGAAATCCTGGAAGCCGGTCCGACTATTACAGCAGTTGAGGCGAGGGATTTCCAAGAACACTTCCGGTCTTTGATGGCTGAGGCAGATGTTGTCAGTATCTCGGGCAGTTTGCCAGCGGGCCTGCCGACAGAATACTATATCCAGCTGATTGAAATGGCTAATCAAGCTGGCAATAAGGTGGTGCTGGATTGCTCTGGAGCAGCTCTGGAAGCTGTACTTAAATCAGATGTCAAACCAACTGCCATCAAACCAAATAACGAGGAACTTTCTCAGTTATTGGGCCGCGAAGTTTCCAAAGATTTGGATGAGTTAAAAGCTGTCCTTTCAGAACCGCTATTTGAAGGAATCGAGTGGATCATCGTATCACTCGGTGCAGATGGCGCTTTTGCAAAACACTGGGATACTTTCTATAAAGTAGATATTCCTAAAATCCAAGTGGTTAATCCAGTTGGCTCTGGTGACTCAACTGTTGCAGGTATTTCTTCAGCCTTGAGCCATCAAGAAGATGCTGTCTCTCTGCTCAAAAAGGCAAATGTGCTGGGCATGCTCAATGCCCAAGAAAAAATGACTGGTCATGTCAACATTGAAAACTATGACAGTCTATACAATCAAATCACAGTAAAAGAGGTATAAAGAATGGTATTAACAGAACAAAAATGCAAGTATATGGAAAAACTTTCTGACGAGAATGGCATTATCTCTGCCTTGGCTTTTGACCAACGCGGTGCTTTGAAACGCCTCATGGCTCAATACCAAGAAGCAGAACCAACAGTAGAACAGATGGAAGAGCTGAAAGTTCTGGTAGCAGAAGAGCTGACTCCTTATGCTTCATCTATGCTCCTAGATCCTGAGTATGGCCTGCCTGCTACGAAGGCTTTGGACAAGAATGCTGGCTTACTATTGGCCTATGAAAAAACAGGTTACGATACTTCTAGCACTAAGCGCCTGCCAGACTGTCTAGATGTTTGGTCTGCAAAACGCATCAAAGAACAAGGTGCGGATGCGGTGAAATTCCTCCTTTACTATGATGTAGACAGCTCTGAAGAACTCAACCAGCAAAAGCAGGCTTATATCGAGCGTGTGGGTTCTGAGTGTGTGGCAGAAGATATTCCTTTCTTCCTTGAAATCTTGGCTTACGATGAAAAGATTGCGGATGCTTCCAGCGCTGAGTACGCGAAAGTGAAACCTCACAAGGTTATCGGAGCTATGAAAGTCTTCTCAGATCCACGTTTCAATATTGATGTCTTGAAAGTGGAAGTTCCAGTCAATGTCAAATATGTAGAAGGATTTGGCGATGGCGAAGTGGTGCATACAAAAGCTGAAGCAGCTGCTTTCTTCAAGGAACAAGATGAGGCAACCAACCTGCCATACATCTACTTGAGTGCGGGTGTATCTGCTAAACTTTTCCAAGAAACACTTGTTTTCGCTCATGAGTCAGGTGCTAACTTCAACGGCGTTCTCTGCGGACGTGCAACTTGGGCTGGCAGTGTCAAAGACTACATTGAGCAAGGCGAAGAGGCAGCTCGTAAGTGGCTCCGTACAACTGGATTTGAAAATATTGATGAGCTCAACAAGGTTCTTCAAAAAACAGCTACCTCTTGGAAAGAGAGAGTTTAAAGCAGTATTTTAGTTCAATACGCCTGTCTAAAGCTTTCTTGAACTAAAGTCAATCATTGGTATTTGATCTGTAAGATTGGCCAATGATTGGTTTTAGTTTGAAATCATCAAAAATAAATGAAAAATGTTTAAAAAAACCAAAAGTAAGGGTTTACATTGTCGTTTTGATATGTTATAATTAAACCATAAGTTGAATAGGGTGAGCGTTACTAAGTTGGATTAGGCGTGACCGCAAATGAATTGGAAAGTCAAGTATTCTTGTTATTTTCCGTTTATTTGCGGTCATTTTTATTTCACGAAAGCTCAATAAAATGATAAGGAGGGAACTATGTATCGAATCATACTTCCTATGAATAACAATGTTGCCTTAGCTAAGAATGAGCATCAGGAAGAAGTTGTTTTGATTGGCAGTGGCATCGCTTTTAATAAGAAGAAAGGGGATGTTGTTCTTGAAAGCAAGATTGAAAAAATCTTCCGATTAAGGACAGAAGAATCAAAAGAGAATTTTGTAGCTTTGCTCAAAGATGTTCCGCTGGACTTTATCACGGTGACTTATGATGTGATTGACACTCTTTCTAAGAAGTATCATTACCCTGTTCAGGAGTACATTTACGTTACACTGACGGATCATATCTACTGTTCTTATCAAGCAGTCCAGCAAGGCCGTTACAAGGATAGCGCTCTCCCAGATGCTTCGGAGAAATACCCAGTTCCTTATCAAATCGCACAAGAAGCAGTGGCTATTTATCGGGGCCGGCTCTTAGATAGTTTTCCTGATGATGAAGTGAACAGAATTGCTTATCATTTTATCAATGCAGAAGGCACCTCCACTCCTGTAGGTCAAAGTCACTTAGATAAGCGGAAAGAAATTCTAGGTGCTGTGGAAGAGGAGTTAAGGAAACAAGGCATTAGAAGAACAGCTAATAATAGTAACTTCTATGACCGATTCATGATTCATCTCAATTATTTCTTAGATTACTTGGAAAGAAGTCGCGATGACAATGTTGCGCTGCTAGAAATGGAGAGCCAGATTAAACTGACTTATCCTGAAGCCTATCAAATTGGAAGTAGCCTCTATGAGATTATTGCTCAGAAAACTGGAATAGACTTGTATCATAGTGAGCGAGTTTATCTAGTCTTACATATTCAACGATTACTATAACTAAAAAATATAAGGAGGTTCTATTATGAACAGAGAGGAAATTACATTACTTGGTTTTGAAATCGTAGCCTACGCAGGTGATGCTCGTTCCAAATTGTTGGAAGCATTGAATGCAGCTCAAGCAGGAGAATTTGACCGAGCAGAAAGCTTGGTGGAGGAAGCTAATGCCTGCATTATTGAAGCACACCACGCTCAGACAGACCTGCTGACCAAAGAAGCATCAGGTGAAGATTTGGCTTACAGTGTGACCATGATGCACGGTCAAGATCACCTGATGACAACCTTGTTGCTCAAGGATTTGATGAAACACATGATTGAATTATACAAAAGAGGAGCAAAATAATGAACAAACTTATTGGAATTATTGAGAAAGGGAAGCCTTTCTTTGAAAAACTATCACGTAACATCTACTTGCGGGCTATCCGTGATGGTTTTATCGCAGGGATGCCAGTTATTCTTTTCTCCTCCCTCTTTATCCTGATTACTTATGTGCCAAATTCCTGGGGCTTCCAGTGGCCAAAAGATATTGAAGCGCTCCTGATGAAACCTTACGGTTACTCTATGGGGATTTTAGCCCTTTTGGTAGCTGGTACAACGGCTAAATCTTTAACCGATTCTGTCAATCGAAGCATGGAGAAAACCAATCAAATCAACTATATGTCTACACTTCTGGCAGCTATTGTTGGTTTATTGCTGCTGGCAGCTGATCCAATAGAAAATGGTTTTGCGACTGGTTTCTTGGGGACCAAAGGACTGCTAACTGCTTTCATTTCAGCCTTTGTAACTGTCAATATCTATAAGGTATGTGTGAAGAATAATGTGACCATTCGGATGCCAGACGAGGTTCCGCCGAATATCTCACAAGTCTTTAAAGACGTCATTCCTTTCACTCTTTCTGTTGTATCACTTTATGTTTTAGATATTCTCGCACGGAACTTTGTCGGTGCTGGTGTGGCCGAGTCAGTTGGTAAATTCTTTGCACCACTCTTCTCAGCAGCTGATGGCTATCTGGGTATCACCCTTATCTTTGGAGCCTTTGCCTTCTTCTGGTTTGTGGGGATCCATGGTCCTTCTATCGTTGAGCCAGCGATTGCGGCCATCACTTATGCCAATGCGGAGGTCAATCTGCAGCTTCTCCAACAAGGACAACACGCAGATAAGATTTTGACATCTGGTACACAAATGTTTATCGTTACTATGGGAGGTACAGGTGCAACCTTGATTGTCCCATTCATGTTCATGTGGATCTGTAAGTCTAAACGTAATAAGGCTATCGGCCGTGCGTCTGTCGTACCAACTTTCTTTGGGGTAAATGAACCCATCCTCTTTGGTGCTCCAATCGTATTGAATCCAGTCTTCTTTATTCCATTTATCTTGGCGCCAATTGCCAATGTCTGGATCTTCAAATTCTTTATTGATGTTCTGGGTATGAACAGCTTTACAGCTAACCTGCCTTGGACGACTCCAGGACCACTGGGGATTATTCTTGGAACCAACTTCCAACTTCTGTCTGTAGTTTTGGCAGCAACTTTGATTGCAGTAGACTTTATCATCTACTATCCATTCGTTAAAGTTTATGATGAACAAATTCTGGAAGACGAACGTTCTGGTAAATCAAATGATGAATTGAAAGAAAAAGTTGCAGCGAATTTCAACACTGCCAAAGCAGATGCTATTCTCGATAAAGCCAATGCAGGAGCTGTAGCAGAAGAAGCTCCTGCGCAAAACAATATTAGCGAAGAGACCAATGTTCTGGTGCTCTGTGCAGGCGGTGGTACTAGCGGATTGCTGGCTAACGCTTTAAATAAAGCAGCAGCTGAATACAATGTTCCTGTCAAAGCAGCAGCTGGTGGCTACGGTGCTCACCGGGAAATGTTGCCTGAGTTTGACCTGGTTATTCTGGCTCCTCAAGTTGCCTCCAACTTTGAAGACATGAAGGTGGAAACGGATAAATTGGGTATCAAACTAGCTAAAACAGAAGGTGGCCAATACATCAAACTAACTCGTGATGGTAAAGGGGCGCTAGCCTTCGTTCAGGAGCAATTTAACAACTAAATCTATTTATTTGAGATGAAGCAACTTGATAAGATCTAGTCAAGCTTGACTTCATCTTAAATGCTATTGAAAGGAAAATAAGATGATAAAAAGCTTACCTAAAGATTTTATTTTCGGTGGTGCAACAGCGGCCTATCAAGCTGAGGGAGCAACCCACACAGATGGAAAAGGACCTGTTGCCTGGGATAAGTACCTAAAGGATAACTACTGGTATACGGCAGAACCTGCCAGTGACTTTTACCACAAATACCCTGTGGATCTGAAATTGGCTGAAGAGTATGGTGTCAATGGTATTCGGATTTCCATTGCCTGGTCACGGATATTCCCGACGGGCTATGGCGAAGTCAATCCGAAAGGTGTAGAATTTTACCACAACCTTTTCGCAGAATGTCACAAGCGGCATGTGGAACCTTTTGTGACCCTTCACCATTTTGATACGCCAGAAGCCCTCCACTCAAACGGAGACTTCCTGAATCGGGAGAATATTGAGCACTTTGTAGACTATGCGGCTTTCTGTTTTGAAGAATTTCCGGAAGTTCGCTATTGGACGACTTTCAATGAAATTGGTCCTATTGGTGATGGCCAGTACTTAGTTGGAAAATTCCCCCCAGGTATTCAGTATGACTTGGCCAAGGTTTTCCAATCCCATCACAACATGATGGTCTCCCATGCCCGTGCTGTTAAGCTTTATAAGAACAAGGGCTACAAGGGTGAAATTGGTGTCGTTCATGCACTGCCGACAAAATATCCTTACAATCCAGAAAATCCAGCAGATGTCAGAGCAGCAGAGTTGGAAGATATTATCCATAACAAATTTATCCTTGATGCGACTTATCTGGGGCACTACTCAGATGAGACGATGGCAGGAGTGAATCATATTCTCCAAGTCAATGGTGGCCAGCTCGACCTGCGCGATGAAGACTTTGCGGCTTTAGAAGCAGCCAAAGACCTCAATGACTTCCTCGGCATCAACTACTATATGAGTGACTGGATGTGTCATTTCGATGGGGAAACGGAAATCATCCATAACGGAAAAGGTGAAAAGGGAAGCTCTAAGTACCAGATTAAGGGTGTGGGACGCAGAGAATCTCCAACCCATATTCCAAAAACTGATTGGGATTGGATTATCTATCCGCAAGGTCTCTATGACCAAATCATGCGGATTAAGAAGGATTATCCAAACTACAAGAAAATCTATATCACCGAAAATGGTCTGGGTTATAAAGACGAGTTTGTGGACAATACGGTTTACGACGATGCTCGCATTGACTATGTCAAGCAGCATCTGGAAGTTTTATCCGATGCGATTGCGGATGGAGCTAATGTCAAGGGCTATTTTATCTGGTCTCTGATGGATGTCTTTTCTTGGTCTAACGGTTATGAAAAACGCTACGGCTTATTCTACGTAGACTTTGAAACTCAGGAGCGCTACCCTAAGAAATCTGCTCACTGGTATAAGAAACTAGCTGAAACGCAAATCATTGAATAAAAAATAAAGCCGTTAGAGTTGAACTCTTTCGGCTTTTTTGGTGTGCTCATGCATAAAAACTTGATTCTATAGCAGGAGTGGTCTGGTATAGAATCATTGGACTGAATTGTTGGTCTGAGTTTTCGTTGGAAAAATTTAAACTTTTTCCTTTAAATTGGATTGAGGGACAGAGAGTTTCGGTTGTATTTTTTAGTTGAAGCTAATAGCTCTGCACCTAGAAATCTGCTATAATGGTCTTATGATTATTTTACAAGCAAGCAAGATTGAGCGCTCTTTTGCAGGGGAGCTTCTTTTTGACAATATTAACCTGCAGGTGGATGAGGGCGATAGGATTGCCCTAGTCGGTAAAAATGGAGCTGGTAAGTCAACCCTACTCAAGATTTTGGTGGGCGAGGAAGAGCCTACTTCTGGTCAGATCAATAAAAAACGAGACCTTTCCCTGTCCTATCTGGCTCAGGACAGCCGCTTTGAGTCGGAGAATACTATCTACGACGAGATGCTGCTGGTCTTTGATAGCCTGCGCCAGCAGGAGAAGCGACTACGCCAGATGGAGCTGCAAATGGGAGAATTGTCAGGGGAAGACCTGACTGCTCTCATGACCCAGTATGACCAGCTGTCAGAGGATTTTCGCCAAAAGGGTGGTTTTACCTACGAGGCCGATATTCGAGCGATTTTGAATGGCTTCAAGTTTGACCAGTCCATGTGGCAGATGAAGATTTCTGAACTTTCGGGCGGGCAGAATACTCGGCTGGCTCTGGCCAAGATGCTCTTGGAAAAGCCCGAGTTGCTGGTGCTGGACGAGCCAACCAACCACTTGGATATTGAGACCATTGCCTGGCTGGAAAACTATCTGGTCAACTATCGGGGAGCCCTCATCATCGTCAGCCACGACCGCTATTTCCTAGACAAGGTTGCGACCATCACGCTGGACTTGACCAAGCATTCCTTGGATCGCTATGTGGGCAATTACTCTAGCTTTGTGGTCCAAAAGGAGCAGAAGCTGGTCACTGAAGCCAAGAACTATGAAAAGCAACAGAAAGAAATCGCTGCGCTGGAGGACTTTGTCAATCGCAATCTAGTTCGGGCTTCCACAACTAAGCGAGCTCAGTCCCGTCGTAAGCAGCTGGAAAAGATGGAGCGTTTGGACAGACCAGAAACCGGCGGTCGCTCGGCCAATATGACCTTCAAAGCTGATAAGGTTTCAGGAAACGTTGTTCTGACCTTGGAAGACGCAGCTATTGGCTATGGTGAGGAAGTCCTGTCGGAGCCGATCAACCTCGACATTCGCAAGTTTAATGCGGTAGCTATTGTCGGGCCAAATGGGATTGGAAAGACGACCTTGATTAAGTCACTAATTGGTCAAGTGCCCTTCATCAGAGGCAAGGAGCAGCTGGGAGCTAATGTGGAAGTGGGTTACTATGACCAGACCCAGAGCAAACTAACTGCCAGCAATACGGTTCTCGATGAGCTGTGGAATGACTTCAAGCTGACACCAGAGGTCGAGATTCGCAATCGCTTGGGGGCCTTTCTCTTTTCAGGTGACGATGTCAAGAAATCGGTCGGCATGCTATCAGGTGGAGAGCGGGCGCGGCTGCTTCTAGCCAAGCTGTCTATGGAAAACAACAACTTCCTCATTCTGGACGAGCCGACCAACCACCTGGACATTGACAGCAAGGAAGTGCTGGAAAATGCCCTGATTGACTTTGACGGCACCCTGCTCTTTGTCAGCCATGACCGTTACTTTATTAATCGTGTGGCCACTCAGATTATCGAGCTTTCTGAAACAGGCTCCACCCTTTATCTGGGTGATTATGACTACTATCTTGAGAAAAAGGCAGAGCAGGAAGCCTTGCGTGAGGAGACGGAGCAGACTAGTCCTGACAAGCCAGCACCTGCCAATGACTATCAGCTTCAAAAGGAAAACCAGAAAGAACAGCGCCGACTGGCCCGTCGCTTAGAGCAATTGGAAGCGCAAATCGAAGACTTGGACAGCCAGATTAGTCAGCTTCAGGAAGCCATGCAGGCCACTAATGATGCCGCCGAACTCATGGAGAGCCAGCAGCAAATCGACCAGCTGACCGCCAAACAAGAAGAAGCCATGCTAGAATGGGAAGAACTGGCGGAGAAGGTGTGAGAAGGAAAAAGAACCTGTGTAAGAATGCCTAGTTTCCTTGAGAAATGAGCTTCCCAGAGCTCAAAATACTTAATTTCACATGTGAAATCAGTCCCAAAAGAGCAAAAACCGAATGTTCACATGTGAAATTTCTGATTCTGTGACAAAAAGACAAATCCTTCATGAAGAATTGTTTTCCTGAGAGCGAGAGACGAACTTTTACATGTGTTCTGAGATTTTTTCGAGGAAAAGAAAGCATTCTTCATGCAATCTAAGTTCTTTTAAAGACAAGTCAGTCCGTCAGATTTTCTGAAAAGCTATTTTGGAGAAAAGTGAGGTCATCCGATTTTCGGACGGTTAGTCTGAGACCAAAACCCGAACTTTCTATTTTCGGACGAGTTCTTTTTGTGGAATTTGCCTTTTCCGATTTTCCGCCGATAAGATTTTGACGAAATGAGGCTCGTCCGAAAGTAGAATCCGAACAAAGGGGCTGGAAGGTAGTTTTGAAAGAAGCGACTAGGGAGCAGAACAGCAATTAAAGGAATTTAAGTGGTAAACAAATGGAAGATTTAGGCAAAGTTTTTCGCGATTTTCGTTTAAATGGACAGTATTCTTTGAAGGAAGCGGCGGGTCAGGTTTGCTCGACCTCTCAGTTGTCTCGTTTTGAGCTGGGTGAGTCGGATATGACTCTCTCGAAATTTTTAGATCTTTTGGATAATATCCATGTGACTCTTGAAAATTTTATGGACAAGGCACGGAATTTCCAGCAGCATGAGCATGTGGCCATGATGGGTCAGATTATCCCTCTTTACTACTCAAATGACATCAAGGGATTTCAAGACTTGCAAGCGGAGCAGTTGAAAAAAGCCCAAGCTAGTAGTGCTCCTCTCTACTATGAGCTGAATTGGATTTTGATGCAGGGCTTGATTTGTCAGCGAGACAGTCAGTTTCGCATGAGGCAAGAGGATTTAGATAAGGTGGCTGATTATCTCTTCCAAGTGGAAGATTGGACCATGTATGAGCTGATTCTCTTTGGCAATCTCTATAGCTTCTATGATGTGGACTACGTCTACCGTCTGGGCAAGGAAGTCATGGAGCGGGAGGACTACTACAAAGAAATTGGTCGCCATAAGAAATTAGTCTTGATTATAGCGCTCAATTGTTACCAGCATTGTTTGGAAAGTTGTTCTTTTGATATGGCTAGTTATTTTGAGGCTTACGTAGAGAAGATTATTGGCAAGGGCATCAAACTCTATGAACGCAATGTATTCCTCTATCTCAAGGGTTTTGCGGCTTATCAGAAGGGACAGAAGAAGCAGGGAATCAAGCAAATGCAGGAAGTCATGCATATCTTTGAAGTGCTGGGATTACCTGAGCAAGTCGCCTATTACCAAGAGCATTTCGATAAGTTTGTGAAAGTATGATTTCCCAAATATGGGAAAAACAAAGAACCTCTCTCCATTCCTGATACAATAGTTTCAGAAATGGAAGGAGGTATTTTTATGAATCGACATGCAGCACAGCTGATTACACGGGCTGCTATTAATAAAATTGGGAATATGCTTTATGACTATGGGAATAGCATCTGGCTTGCTTCTTTGGGAGCTCTAGGACAGACGGTCTTGGGCATTTACCAGATATCGGAGCTAGTTACTTCTATCTTATTCAATCCTTTGGGTGGAGCCATTACGGACCGCTTTTCCAGACGTAAGGTGCTGATGGTAACGGACTTGATTTGTGCTGGACTTTGTCTGCTGATTTCTTTTATCTCTAATGACCGACTCATGATTGGGGCGCTGATTTTTGCTAATGTGGTCCAGGCTATAGCCTTTGCCTTTTCTCGGCCAGCTAATAAATCCTACATTACAGAGATTGTGGACAAGAAAGATATCGTGGCCTACAATTCTCATCTAGAATTGGTGCTACAGGTCATCAGTGTCTCTGCTCCAGTTCTGTCTTTTATCGTGATGCAGTATGCAAATCTACGAATGACCCTTCAGCTGGATGCGCTGAGCTTCTTTCTGGCTTTTGCCTTGGTTTACTTTCTGCCCGATCATGAGCCAAGCAAGCAGAAGTCTCCCATCAATCTTGGAAATATCCTGAGAGATATCAAGGAAGGACTAGTTTATATCCGCCAGCAAAAGGAAATCTTCTTTCTGCTCTTGGTAGCTTCTGCCGTCAACTTTTTCTTTGCGGCTTTTAATTATCTATTGCCTTTCACCAATCAGCTCTACGGCAAGACCGGCTCTTATGCAACTATTTTGAGTTTGGGAGCTGTAGGCTCAATCGTTGGAGCTATTCTAGCTAGCAAGGTTAAGGCCAGTATGGGCAATTTACTTGTAGCCCTGTTATTGACCGGTGTCGGGGTAGCAGTCATGGGTGTCTCTGCTTTGCTACCGGTTCATCCATATTTTTCTTATTCTGGTAATCTAATCTGCGAGCTCTTTATGACGGTTTTCAATATTCATTTCTTCAGTCAGGTCCAGACCAAAGTGGACAAGCAGTACCTAGGACGAGTTTTCTCAACAATCTACACGTTGGCAATTCTTTTCATGCCTCCTGCAACTTTTCTGATGACTCTTCTGCCAAGTGTTCACACCCTTTCCTTTCTTCTGATCGGTTTCGGAGTGATGGGATTAGCTTTGATTTCCTACCTTTTTCAAAAGAGAATACAAAAAGACTAGGCTGGAGTTCCAACCTAGTTTTCTGTATGGGAATTTTTAAGCACTTCTTTTGTTTTTTTCAGTTCTCTTTTCAGTGAAAAATTTTTCGTCATGCTGATGAGAAAGGTCGTGACAGAGCCTAGGAGCACTGAGACCAAAATCAATATGATTAAGGGAAGTTTGAAGGTGAACAAGATAAAGCTAACATTAACGCTCTGCATATTGGCCAAGGAAATACTGGCCACCAATAGAATGGTAATCAAAAGCAGAATATAGTGTAATTTTTCTTTCATAGTGATTCTCCTATTATTTACTCAAACTCTGCCTTGCTTTTGACATCTCCATATTCTTCTGGGATTTCTTGGGCTAGGATGTCTTCATAAGCAGCTAGTTCAACATCTGAGCCATACTTATTTTTCAGAGCAGTAGTCACCAGACGATAGGCCAAGTTGGCATTGCGGGACAAGATGGGACCATGGAAGTAGGAGCCAAAGACATTCTTATAGTGGACGCCTTCATTGCCATCTTCTTGGTTGTTGCCATTCCCATAGACGACTTTGCCCAGAGGTTTTTCATCATCAGAGAGGAAGGTACGACCTTGGTGATTTTCAAAGCCATAGTAAGTCTCGTTAAACTCTTCGTTATGAATCTTGATATCACCGATATAGCGGTTTTTGGTCTGGTTGAGGGTATAGTGACCCATGATGCCTAGACCTTCGATTCGTCGGCCAGAAGCTTCGATATAGTATTGGCCTAAGAGTTGGAAGCCACCGCAGATAGCTAGCACAACGCCATTTTCATTGATAAAGCTTTCCAAAGCTTCTTTTTTAGTTGGCAAGTCACGGGCTACGATGGTTTGCTCATAGTCTTGACCTCCGCCAAAGAAGACGATGTCGTAGCTGTCCTTGTCAAAGTCATCTTCTAGAGAGACGATATCGACTTCAACTCTAGCGCCTAGCTTTTCAGCCACATACTTGAGCATGAGGACATTGCCGTTGTCGCCGTATGTATTCATGAGATTGCCATAGAGATGAGCAATCTTTATATCATAGCGATAGTCCTGGTTTTCAGGAGAAGTGAGGGATCTGTAAACCATTAGTTCATCTCCTTTCTGACCACTTGACGGTCTGCCAGCAACTCGCGGAATTCAAGCATGGCGGTATAAGTTGCTAAGATATAGGCATGCTTGGTTTCTTGCTGTTCAATGGCCTTGAAGACGGCTTCCAAATCTTTGACTTCAGTAATCTGATCTGTTGGATAGCCCGTTACCCGCAGTCGACGAGCAATCTCAGAGTGGCGCACACCGCCTGCGATAACCTGAGGAATATCCATCTCTAAAATTTTCTCAAAATCAGCATCCCAGATCCAGCTGGTATCAATGCCGTCTGCATAGTTGGCATTGAGCAGGACAGATAGGCTAAAGTCAAAAGGCGCCAGCTCAATCATGTCTAAGGCTTGAGTAGCTCCGACCGGATTTTTAATCAAGACTAAGGTACATTCCTTGTTGCCGATTTTGAAAGTTTCCTGACGGCCAAAGACAGCTCGGCTCTTGTCAAAACCAGCCTTGATAGTGGCTGGCTCAACGCCAAAGAACTGAGCTACTGACACTGCTGCTAGAGCGTTATAGATATTGTAGAGACCGCCGATATTGATTTGATAGTCTTGTCCATCAATGGTAAAGGCAGAGCGGTTATGCTCAAGTGTTTTGAGAGCGGTCAGGCTGTAGTCAAGCTTAGGACGCTTGAAGCCGCAGTCCTCACAGATATAAGCCCCCAGATTGGCATAGGTATTGAGCTCGTATTTGAGGATATGTTCGCACTTGGGACAGAGGATGCCTTCTGTATTGTAGTGAGCTAGCTGAGCCTGGCCTTTCTCGGTATCAAATCCATAGTAGCGGACAGGATTCTTCAGGCTCACTGAGTTAAAGAGTGGGCTGTCACCATTCATCAGCACAGTCGCTTCAGGAACCTTGGCCGCTGCATCCAGAATCATCTGGTAGGTCGTGTAAATCTCACCGTAGCGATCCATCTGGTCACGGAAAATGTTGGTAAAGACGAAGAGGCTAGGCTTGATATAATCACAAATCCGAGATAGGCTGGCTTCATCGATTTCCAGAACAGCGATATTCTTGCCAGATTTGCCTTTCTTAGCGGTTAGGAAGGTTGTGGTAATCCCCGTAATCATATTGGCACCGCTGGGATTGGTCACCACTTCTCCGAAGGCTTCCTTGAGGATGCCTACCGTCAGCGCCGTTGTTAGGGTCTTGCCGTTGGTTCCAGTAATAACCACAACCTCATAGTTCTTGGCTAAGTTTTGTAAAATGTTTTTGTCGAATGTCAGGGCAACTTTCCCCGGCAGAGTCGAGCCGCGTCCCATTTTGCTGAGAACAAAGTGGGAGGACTTGCCTGCCAGAAGGCCCAATATTGTATTTATCTTCATAAGAAATATTTTATCATAAAAAAGTAAAGAAGGTTACAGAAAAATATCATTAAAAGTGATATAATGATTGAGGACGTTTGTTTTTGAATGTGAGGACGAGTATGTAATGAATTTTCATCAGCTAACCAATCTCCAATACTGGTCTAATTTGTTTGACAGTCCTTGGAGTATTGTAATTAATATTATTGACATTGTCTTGGTAACTGGGATTTTATATTATCTTACCAAAACGATTGCTGGGACGAAGATTATGATCTTGGTTCGTGGGGTTATGATTTTTATTTTAGCCCAGATTTTGGCCAACATCATCGGTCTGACGACAATCTCTTGGCTGATCAATCAGGTCATTACCTATGGGGTGATTGCTGCCGTGGTGATTTTTTCACCAGAGATTCGGACAGGTCTTGAGAAGCTGGGGCGAGCGACCGAGATTTTCTCAGCAACCCCGATTAGCAACGAAGAAAAAATGATTCAAGCCTTTGTCAAGGCAGTTGCCTACATGAGTCCGCGTAAGATCGGTGCTCTGGTAGCCATTCAGGGAACGCGGACGCTGCAGGAGTACATTGCGACAGGGATTCCACTAGATGCGGATGTATCTGGGGAACTTTTGATTAATATTTTCATTCCCAACACGCCCCTGCACGACGGTGCTGTTATTATCAAGGATGATAAGATTGCTGTTTCTTGTGCCTATTTTCCGCTGACAGAAAGTACAGGTATTTCTAAGGAATTTGGAACCCGACATCGGGCAGCGATTGGACTTTCAGAGGTTTCGGATGCCTTCACCTTTGTCGTTTCTGAGGAAACAGGTGGCATTTCTACGACACATAATGGAGTTTTCAAGCACGATCTAAGTTTAAGCGAGTTTGAATTCGAGCTGCGCAAGGTCTTTTTGTCAGATAAACAGGAGAAAAAGAATTTAAAAAACAGGTTGCTAGGAGGATGGAAGAATGAAACAAAGTAAAAAAATTCTCTATATTATCTCCTCTTTATTCTTTGCTATAGTTTTGTTTGTTTATGCGACATCCAGTAGTTTTCAAAATAGTATCAGTATCCGGCAAATAACTTCAGAAACCTACAGCAATACAATTTCGAATGTACCGATTGATATCAAATACGACAGTGAACGCTATTTTATCAGTGGATTTACCTCAGAAGCCACAGTTGTTTTAACCGGGGCAAATAGAGTTAGCCTGAGCAGTGAAATGCAAGAGAGCACACGGAAGTTTCGTGTGGTGGCTGACTTATCCAATGCAACCGAAGGGACAGTGGAGGCTCAGCTAAAAGTGGAAAATCTGCCAAGCGGCCTGTCTGCAACAGTCAATCCGCAAAAGATTTCGGTCAAGATAGGGCAGAAAGCAAGTAAGAAAGTAGCCGTTCGTCACCTGATTACCAATAGTCAGGTAGCTGAAAATGTCTCCATCACGAATGTTGCTCTTGAAGACACAGAAGTAACGGTGACGAGTGATGCAGAGACTTTAGATAATATTGAGTATGTAGCGGCGATTTTACCGTCAAATGTTACGATTTCAGGAAACTACAGTGGTACGGTGCCGCTCCAAGCTGTTGATGCCAATGGAAACGTCATGCCTAGTGTTGTGACACCATTTGAAACAACCATAAAAGTAATCACAAAAGCAAAAAATTCAAACTCGTCATCCAGTTCGAAATCTGGATCAAGTTCGAGTTTGACTTCATCAAGTAAGTAAAGTAAAATTTGAAAGGAAATTTTTATAAAATGGGTAAATATTTTGGAACCGATGGTGTTCGTGGAGAAGCAAATGTAGAATTAACGCCGGAATTGGCTTTTAAGTTAGGTCGTTTTGGGGGCTACGTTCTAAGCCAACACGAAAGTGAGGTGCCTCGGGTCTTTGTCGGCCGTGATACGCGTATCTCAGGAGAAATGCTGGAAAGCGCATTGATTGCGGGGTTGTTATCAGTCGGTATTCATGTTTATAAGCTTGGTGTGATTGCCACTCCGGGCGTGGCTTACTTGGTCAAGTCAGAAAAAGCTAGTGCTGGTGTTATGATTTCTGCCAGCCACAATCCTGCTCTCGACAACGGCATCAAATTCTTTGGTGGTGATGGATACAAATTGGATGATGAACGCGAATTCGAAATCGAAGCTCTGCTAGACGCTGAGGAGGATACGCTTCCGCGTCCAAGTGCAGAAGGTCTGGGAAGATTGATGGATTATCCAGAAGGCTTGCGGAAATATCAACAATATCTAGTTTCAACTGGTTTAGAGCTGGAAGGCTTGCATGTTGCACTTGATACGGCAAATGGCGCAGCTTCAACCAGTGCCCGGCAAGTTTTTGCAGACTTGGGAGCCCAGTTGACAGTTATTGGGGAAAGCCCAGATGGTCTTAACATCAACTTAAACGTTGGTTCCACACATCCAGAAGCCTTGCAAGAAACAGTCCGTGAATCGGGAGCTGCGATTGGACTTGCTTTTGATGGAGACAGTGATCGGCTGATTGCCGTTGATGAAAATGGAGATATTGTAGATGGTGACAAGATTATGTATATCATTGGTAAATATCTTTCAGGGAAAGGTCAATTAGCCCACAATACGATTGTAACAACTGTTATGTCTAATCTTGGTTTCCACAAAGCCTTGGATCGCGAAGGAATCAATAAAGCGGTGACCGCTGTCGGCGACCGCTATGTGGTAGAAGAAATGCGGAAATCGGGCTACAATTTAGGCGGCGAGCAGTCTGGACATGTCATTATCATGGATTATAATACCACTGGAGATGGTCAATTATCAGCGGTGCAATTAACAAAAGTGATGAAAGAAACTGGCAAGAGCTTGTCTGAATTAGCTGCAGAAGTAACGATTTACCCACAAAAATTGGTCAATATCCGCGTCGAAAATGCCATGAAAGATAAGTCTATGGAAGTTCCTGCTATCAGAGAGATTATTGAAAAGATGGAAACTGAGATGGCAGGAAATGGCCGCATCCTTGTCCGCCCAAGTGGAACAGAGCCCCTTCTGCGTGTCATGGCTGAAGCTCCAACTCATGAAGAAGTGGATTATTATGTCGATACGATTGCGGACGTCGTACGTGCCGAGATTGGCATTGAATAATTAAGTTCGGATTTAATTTCATAAATACATTAGTGGGGAAGAAAAAGGCTTGAGATCAATTGATTTCAAGCCTTTTCTATGAAAAAGAATGCGGAGTATGAATAGGGCTCCCTTTTTAACGCCTTAGCATTTTTTTAATTAAGCTAAGGATTTTAAACTTAAGAGGGTTGGGATAGTAGCGGAAAGTCCCCATTTTTCGGACGATGAAGCCGTTGAAATTCTGCTTGAAGCGCAGAACGCCGTCAGATCCGTCGAAAATTCCCATAATACCGAGGAAATTATAAAATGGAATGCCTCTCTTGATGCTTTCGGTCATAACGTATTCCTGCAGCAAGGCTGGAGCGTAGAATTTGTTAAACTCAGGATAGGAGCCGCTGAAGAGGTAGGTTGCTTCCTGAGGAGTGTAGATAAAGAGGCTGGCAGCCAGGATTTGGTCTTGGTCGCCGTACTTGTCAATCAGTTCTTGGGCTTCTGCTTTGCGGGTTTCAAAGCTATCAAACTGGCTGGAAAGCTCTCGCAGCTGATTTTGCTTCTTTTCAGATTGAGGATTTTTTTCCAAATCTGCCTGCAGTTTCTGAATTTTCTGGCCCAGTTTCTCTTGATCCTTTTGTAAGTTTTGAAGATAGTCCTTGAAGTTAAGGCTAGCTACCATAAAGTCTGCTTGCTGAGCAAAGCTATCATAAAAATCTTGATAGTAGTCTAGTGGCTTGTCATCATATTCCCGCCGGTCAGAAGTAGCAGCTGTGATGTCTTTGAAAACGCTGAGTTGGTCACGTTCTAGCCTTTTTAGCTTAATACCAAAGGTATTCGCCTTTTTGACAGTCGCCTTGCCATTTTTACTGAAGGATTTTAGCAAGTCTTTCTCTGTCAGATCAGTTAGGTCTTTGACATAATGCCAATCAGGTTCCCCGCCCGGATAGCCCGTCTGAAGACCGTCAAAGGCAAAGCCTAAGTCAGTCAGTTGCTGGATAAGGTCGACTTTTTCATCAGATGTGGGCTGGCCATTGCTGTCAAAAGTCTGATAAGTCTCGTAGGGCTTGATAATCAGCTCTAGGGCGCCTTCTTTTTTTGCATAAACCTGCAAAGCTTGATAGAAGGGAGTCAGGTATTGAGCATCGGTAGAGACAGGACCGCAGTTGATTTCCATATGGAGGCCGCCAGTCATAGGCATACTGTAGAGGACAGCAGACACCATTACCTGTCCCTGCGGGTCAGTGTAGCCGATATACTGGGTACTGAAGCCACGCTTGCTCAGCAGCTCTGCCATTTCCACGGTCTGCATAAAGGAGCGTTGGGAGCTAGCTGAGGTATGCTGGATGAATTCTTCTTGGCTGAGAAGTTTGAAGGTCATAGGCTTCCTTTCTTTTAATGCTTGCTGCGCAGTTTCTTTCTGAGTGTGTAGGCCAGATTGGAGAGGTGGTAAAGAGGATTGGTTGGCAGGTTAAACTCACCAGCAAATTCCTCAATGGTTGGATTGAACTTCGATTTAAAACTGTAGAGACCGCCCTTGAGGTCGTTTTCGATTCCGCCCATATTTTGCCAATCAGCTCCACGCTCAAAAGCATGTTTGGCCGTTTCGTACCAAGTGATGATAGCTGGTTGGTAACGACGGTATTCCTCGTCCATTCCGGCATAGATATTTTCAGAGGTCTTGCCGTATTCTAAGACCAGGGTGCCAGACAGAGGAACGACTGCAGCACCTTGGCTGATTTTGTCCTGCAGAAAGTCAATTTCTTCTTGTAGGCGTTTCTGTTCTTGCTGGTTATTCTCAATCTTGCCGGGTTTGGTTTTCTCGGTAAATTTCTCTGCTTCTTTAAGTGTCTTGGTCAGCTGAGTCTGCAAGTCTTCCAAGCGTGCCTTTAGATCAATACTGGACAAGGTGATGTAGGAATGCTCAGGATAAGTATCCAAGAGTTTTTGGTAATAGTCTTTGCCGCGTAGGTGGATGTTTTTTCTATTTTCCGTTTTCTTCATCAGGGCTGAAAAGTCATCCAGTAATTCTGCTCCGCCAAATTGGATTTGAATACCTTTGTTACGGGCTGTACGAATAGCCTGCCGAGTACTCTTAGAAAGCAGATCCTCGCTGAAATCTTCTTTATGAATATTGGCCTGCAAGCGAGGCTGGATGGTTTCATCCAGAGACTCAGTCCGTCCGACCCAGACAGCTCCTGCTTGCTGCAGTTCTTGAATCAGCTCAACTGTCTCTGCTTTGTCTTGCAATTCGCCACCCATCTTGCTTTCTACCAGAAAGAGGCTGGGATCAAACTTGACAAAAAGAGCTTTTTTCTCCTTGGCAAATTTCTTGAGCGACGCCAAAACAAAGGTCAGCAGCTCCTTGTCACTATAGTCCATGATGGGACCGCGCGGGATATAAAGCATAGTCATCCCCAAGGGCAATGGTTTGATCAGGATACTGCCTGCAGCAACCAAGTGGCCATCTTTATAGAAGCCCAAGCGCTCGTTTCCCCAGTTGTCCTTGATTTGAGCCCAGGCTGCGCTCTGCAGGAGATTGGCCTGCGGATGAGCCGTGACAAAATCGTCGTGTTCCTGAGCTGAAATTCCAATTTTGTAGCTATACATTATTTTAAAACCCACTCTCTAATAGCGTGTGCTACGCCGGATTCTTCGTTCGATTTAGTGATGTATTTGGCGATTTTCTTGAGTTCCTCTCTGCCGTTTTCCATGACAACAGGAGAGCCGACTGCTTCTAGCATGGCGCGGTCGTTTTCTTCATCACCGATAGCCATGGTCTGCTCCTTGCTCAAGCCAAGTTTTTCAGCCAGATGGAGGATAGCAGCTCCTTTATTGACAGTTTTTTTGACAATTTCCAGATAGAAAGGAGCGGACTTAACCAGCGTATATTTTTCTGCTAATTCCGGCGGTAGCTTGGCAATGGCCGCATCCAGAATTTCCGGCTCATCAATATACATGCACTTGACGATTTCTTTATCAGTCATTTCCTCAGGTGTGCGGTAGTAGACGGGCATATTGACCAAGCTAGATTCATAGACCGTGTATTTTCCAATATTGCGGTTAGCTGTATAGATGCCGTCCTTGGTGATAGCATGCATGTGAACGCCTAATTTTCGTCCTAGCAGCTCGATATCCAGATAGTCATCATAGGTCAGGATTTCTTTAATCAATTCTTGACCTGTGACCGTATCTTGAACCAGTCCGCCATTGAAAGTAACAACATAGTTGTCCGGCTGATTAAGCTTCAGGTCTTCCAGCAGTTTTTGGACACCGGGAATCGGGCGGCCAGTTGCAATGACGATTTTGACACCAGCAGCCTTGGCATCCTGAATAGCAGAGAACACTTCAGGAGTGATTTCTCGTTTGTTATTTAAAAGGGTACCGTCAATGTCAACGGCAACTAATTTGATAGACATATTTATTCTCCGTAAGTAAATTGGTCGTTTTTGATATAGTGCATAAAGGTATGGTTTTTCTCGCTGAAAAGCCCAGTCTCCGCCAGCATTTCTTTGGGAAAGTAAAAGCGGTTATCTCCCTGTCTGGTCCCAGCTAGGGACTGGACGATAGGAGATAGGCTGGATAGTTCTGCCAAACCACCATCTTTTTGCAGGATCTCAATCTGAGTCCGAGGTTTTTCAACGTCAGGCCGGTAGAAATCATAAGGTAAATCAAAATTACGATGGATAGCAGTATAGTAATCAGGGTCAAAGCCGACTTGCCCAACCAGGTCTCGCATGATATCCAAATGCGCTTCGTTTTCTTGAGAAAAGACGATAGACTTAAAGACCTTGCGGTTGATAAAACGCTGAGCTAAGTCAGATAAAATCTTGTCAGGACTCGTCATCCACACTTGGAAATAGGTATTCATAACACCATCATCCAAGGCCAGATAATCCTGCAGGGTCACTCTGTTTTCAAAGAATGGAATGAGATTGGGCGATGATAGGGCAAAATAATCCTTCTGAGCTGGATAGAGAAACTTGGCCCGCTTGAGCAGATTCTGCAGTAAGACTTCCATAGCTCGACTGGCCGGGTGGAAATAGACTTGCATATACATCTGGTAGCGGCTGACGACATAGTCCTCCACTGCATGCATACCGTTGCGCTTGAAGGCGATGCCGTTTTCTACAGGGCAAATCACTCGCAGAATCCGAGTCAAATCGAACTGCCCATAAGAAGCTCCAGTGAAAAAGGAATCTCGCAAGAGATAATCCATTCGGTCCACATCAATCTGACTGGAAATCAGCTGGACCACTTGCTTATTAGGATAGGTATGATTGATGACGCTGGCTACCTTTTCTGGGAAATCAGGTGAAACCTGCACCAGTGCCTGATGAATCTCAGTCTCTGGACTGGTGATGATTTGACGTGTAATGTCTTCGTGGTTGGTATCAAAGAGCCGCTCGAAGGTGTGCGAATAGGCGCCGTGTCCCAAGTCATGCAGAAGAGCGGCCGTCATAGTCAGCAGGCTATCGTGATTATCCCAGATATTGCTGAATTTTTCATTGAAAATCTCGGTGATGCGTCGGGCAATCTCATAAGCTCCCAGACAATGCGAAAAACGGCTGTGCTCCCCGCCGTGAAAAGTATAGCCAGAAGTGCCAAGCTGTTTGATGCGGCGCAGCCGTTGAAATTCTTTGGTATTGATTAAATCATAAATGACCTGATGGTCCACATGAACGTAATTATGGACTGGGTCTCGAAATACTTTTTCAACCATAGTCCTATTATATCATAAATGCTCAGCGGACGAAATTCAAAGGGTGAGGTAGAAAGGGAGAATTCTACAGAAATTTTTGATAAAATAGAGAAAGGAAAAAAGAAATGTGAGACAATAATGAAAATCAGAATGAAAAATCAAATCAAATTAGACGATCAAATAGAGTTGATTGACCAAATCTATGATGTAGAATGGACACAAAAAGGTGACTATCACTACTTGCTCTATAAGAATGAGGAGAAGGAGAAGGTAGTTTTGAAATTTAATACCGATAAGCTGACCATGACCCGTTTTTCCGAGCCTAAGTCCATATTATCCTTTGTCAAAGACAGTCAGCATTTGGTGGCGATTCCAACACCGCTGGGAGCTCAACACTTTCTGACGGATACTCGTCATTACCACTTGGATCTAGAAAATCAGGCTTTGGAACTCCATTATGATTTAAAAAGAGCCGATGATGACCAGCTCTTCGCTTCCTATCAGATGAAAATCGAATGGAAATAAGAAAAATTTGAAAACTAGCTGCTCCGCCTTGAAAATTACAAGAATTTTGGTATAATAAATACACTCAAGGGAGTAGCTAACGGTCACACCGTTACAAGGTCGTCAATACGAAAGAAATTTCCGGCCTTGTATGAAATAGCGAGACTTGTTAATTAACAGGTCTCTTTTTCTTTGTTTGAAAGAGGCCCATCAAAAGGAGGAGACATTTTGTCAAAAGAACAAAAGCGCCAAGCTTTTTATACTCAAAGCCCTGAAGAAGTTTTGCAGGCAATGGAAACCTCAGAGCAGGGACTGTCTAGCAGTCAGGCCCAGCAACGTTTGGCAGACTACGGCCGCAATGAATTAGAAGAAGGGGAGAAAAAGTCCCTCTTGATGAAATTCATTGAGCAGTTCAAGGATTTGATGATCATTATCCTGTTGGTGGCAGCAATCTTATCTGTCGTCACATCAGGTGGTGAGGATATTGCAGATGCTATCATTATCCTAGCTGTGGTCATCATCAATGCCATCTTTGGTGTCTATCAAGAAGGCAAGGCAGAAGAAGCCATTGCAGCCCTTAAATCTATGTCCAGCCCAGCTGCGCGTGTCCTGCGTGATGGCCATGTCACAGAGGTGGATTCTAAGGACTTGGTTCCTGGTGATATCGTTAGATTGGAAGCCGGTGACGTTGTCCCAGCAGATATGCAACTTTTGGAAGCTAATTCCCTGAAAATCGAAGAAGCAGCTTTGACAGGTGAGTCTGTGCCAGTTGAGAAAGATTTGACTGTTGCAGTAGCTGCAGATGCTGGTATCGGCGACCGGGTCAATATGGCCTTCCAAAACTCCAATGTCACCTACGGCCGAGGAGTAGGGGTTGTTGTCAATACAGGGATGTACACCGAAGTCGGCCATATCGCAGGTATGTTGCAAGATGCGGATGAAACCGACACACCGCTTAAGCAAAATCTCAATAGCCTGTCCAAGGTTCTGACTTATGCAATCCTAGTGATTGCCGCGGTGACCTTTGCAGTAGGCGTCTTCATTCAAGGGAAAGATCCACTTGGTGAACTGATGACTTCGGTTGCTCTTGCGGTTGCGGCGATTCCAGAAGGCCTTCCAGCTATCGTTACTATCGTCTTGGCTTTGGGAACTCAGGTTTTGGCTAAGCGGAATTCGATTGTCCGTAAGCTTCCAGCTGTTGAGACTTTGGGTTCAACTGAGATCATCGCTTCTGATAAGACTGGTACGCTGACCATGAATAAGATGACAGTCGAAAAAGTCTTTTATGACGGAGTCCTGAATGAAGCTGGACAAGCTATTGAACTTGGCTTGGAGCTGCCACTCTTACGTTCGGTTGTCCTAGCCAATGATACTAAGATTGACCAAGAAGGGAAGCTAATTGGTGACCCAACAGAAACAGCCTTCATCCAGTATGCCTTGGACAAGGGCTATGATGTTAAAGGATTTTTAGAGAAATATCCTCGTGTAGCTGAACTACCATTTGACTCAGATCGTAAGCTCATGTCTACTGTTCACCCATTGCCAGACGGGAAATTCCTAGTGGCAGTCAAGGGTGCTCCTGACCAACTTTTGAAACGCTGTGTTGCCCGTGATAAGGCTGGAGATATTGCAGCGATTGATGATGCTACATCACAGCTGATCAAGTCTAATAACTCAGAAATGGCTCACCAAGCTCTGCGCGTGCTGGCTGGTGCTTACAAGATTATTGATGCAGTTCCGGCTGACTTAACTTCTGAAAATCTAGAAAACGATTTAATCTTTACAGGCTTAATCGGTATGATTGACCCTGAACGTGCCGAAGCAGCAGAAGCTGTTCGCGTCGCTAAAGAAGCGGGAATCCGTCCGATTATGATTACCGGTGACCACCAAGATACAGCTGAAGCGATTGCTAAGCGCTTGGGAATCATTGAAGCAGGAGATACGGAAGACCATGTTCTGACTGGTGCTGAGCTCAACGAGCTTTCAGATGCAGAATTCGAAAAAGTGGTTGGCCAATACTCTGTTTATGCGCGGGTTTCTCCTGAGCATAAGGTTCGTATCGTGAAAGCTTGGCAAAACCAAGGTAAGGTCGTTGCCATGACAGGTGACGGTGTTAATGATGCACCAGCTCTGAAAACAGCCGATATCGGTATCGGTATGGGAATCACCGGTACAGAGGTTTCTAAGGGAGCTTCTGATATGATTCTGGCGGATGATAACTTTGCGACCATTATCGTCGCCGTAGAAGAAGGACGTAAGGTCTTCTCAAACATTCAAAAGACCATCCAGTATCTCCTTTCAGCTAATACAGCTGAAGTGCTGACCATCTTCCTAGCTACCTTGTTTGGTTGGGATGTCTTGCAACCAGTTCACCTGCTTTGGATTAACTTGGTAACGGATACTTTCCCAGCTATTGCTCTGGGGGTTGAACCTGCTGAGCCAGGCGTCATGACTCACAAACCTCGTGGCCGTAAGTCTAGCTTCTTCTCTGGTGGTGTCATGAGTTCCATCATCTACCAAGGATTGCTGCAAGGTGCTCTCGTTCTGTCCGTCTATGGCTATGCTATTGCCAATCCTGTTCATATCGGCGATGTAAAAGCGATTCATGCGGATGCCCTTACCATGGCCTTTGCGACTCTGGGGCTCATCCAGCTCTTCCATGCTTACAATGTAAAATCTGTTTACCAATCTATCTTTACAGTAGGTCCATTCAAATCTAAGACTTTCAACTGGTCAATTCTGGTTTCTTTCATCCTCTTGATTTCAACCATTGTGATTGATCCACTTGAAAAGATTTTCCATGTGACCAAGTTAGATTTGACCCAATGGACGGTTGTCCTAGTCGGCAGTTTCTCTATGATTGTCATTGTTGAGATTGTTAAGTTCATCCAACGTAAATTAGGTATGGACAAAAATGCTATTTAACAGCCAAAAGTCATCTACGGATGGCTTTTTTGCTTAAACACTAAAAATGAACTCCCAAGTCATCTGAGAGCTACGATTTAAAGTTTTCATTATTAAAACTTCAATTTCAATCACTTTTAAAGCATCTCGCAGTTCGGCTGCCAGGTGTTTTTTCTTATAGTCTCGAAATTCGACTAAATCTTTAACAGCATTATAACGCTTGTGCAGGCGATACATTTGGGGAATCTTATACTGAGGAAAGGCATTAAAACCATTCCGAGTCAGATCCCTTTCACAGCTGTAGCCCAGAGGCCGCAGGTGGCAGGGGAAGGTGTCAATTGTATACATAGAGTGACGATGGTGGAGAAGGTCGTAATAAAAGTCTTGATAGAGAACAAAATGCAGGGCAGTGGTAGGCAGACTTCTAGTTGATTTTTGAGCATTGAATTGCATGAATACTGTATTTCCCTTTGAAAATATCTCCTTAAATCCGCTCTTACCCCAAAAATTTGTTATAATAGAGAAAGAAAGATTTGAAGGGAGAAACTGATGTCTGTAAAGGTCAAAGACCTATTAAATAAAGTACGGCTTCATCTGATATACGGAGATGAAAATCTCTTAGAAAAAGAAATTCAGACTTCTGACATTTCTCGTCCAGGACTTGAAATGACGGGCTATTTTGATTACTACACACCTGAGCGTATTCAGCTAATCGGGATGAAAGAATGGTCTTATCTAATGAAGATGACCTCGCACAATCGTTATCAAGTGCTTTTGAAAATGTTTCAGCCTGAAACGCCTGTGGTTATTATTGCGAGAAACCTTGAAATTCCCGAGGAAATGCTCCAAGCTGCAGAAGAAAATAAGGTTACTATCCTTAGAAGTAAGACACCGACCAGTCGCTTATCTGGTGAAATATCTAGTTATCTGGATTCACGCTTGGCAGAGCGGACCAGCGTCCATGGGGTTCTGATGGATATCTATGGTATGGGAGTGCTGATACAGGGGGACAGTGGAATCGGTAAGAGCGAGACTGGCCTTGAACTTGTCAAACGAGGCCATCGTCTGGTTGCGGATGACCGAGTGGACATCTATGCCAAGGATGAGATGACCCTCTGGGGAGAGCCTGCTGAGATTCTGCGCCATCTTCTGGAAATCCGAGGAGTTGGGATTATCGATGTCATGAGTCTTTACGGCGCCAGCGCGGTCAAGGATTCATCACAGGTTCAGATTGCGGTTTATCTGGAAAATTATGACTCACATAAAGAATTTGACCGTTTAGGAAATAACGCCGAGGAACTGGAAATTGCAGGGGTTGGTATTCCGCGTATCCGTATTCCTGTTAAGACTGGGCGTAATATTTCCGTTGTCATTGAAGCGGCAGCGATGAACTATCGGGCTAAGGAAATGGGCTTTGATGCCACTAAGATTTTTGAGGAACGCTTGACTAATCTGATTAGCCAGAATGAGGTGACAGATGCTTGATCCAGTAGCCTTTACAGTAGGTCCCTTCAGCATCCGTTGGTATGCTCTTTGTATTGTCAGCGGCTTGATTTTAGCAGTCTACTTAGCCATGAAGGAAGCTCCACGCAAGAAAATGATCCCAGATGATATTATAGACTTTATCCTGATTGCCTTTCCTTTGGCTATCCTTGGAGCGCGGCTTTACTATGTGATTTTTGAATGGTCTTATTATAGCAAGCAGCCTCTGATTGAGATTTTTCAGATTTGGAATGGTGGCTTGGCCATCTATGGCGGTTTGATGACCGGCGCCCTAGTCCTCTATTTCTTTTCACAGAGAAGGCTGATCAATCCCGTTGATTTTCTGGATATTGCGGCACCAAGTGTCCTGATTGCCCAGAGTATCGGCCGTTGGGGCAATTTCTTTAACCAAGAAGCCTATGGAGCAGCGGTCAAGAATCTCAACTACCTGCCATCCTTTATTCGGAATAATATGTATATAGACGGAGCTTATCGTCAGCCGACCTTTTTATACGAATCCGTTTGGAATTTACTTGGCTTTGTCTTGATACTGATCTTACGACGTAGGTCCAAATTTTTCCGTCAGGGAGAGCTGGCAGCCTTTTATTTGATTTGGTACGGCTTTGGTCGGATGATTATTGAGGGTATGCGGACCGACAGTCTCATGTTCCTAGGTGTTCGTGTATCTCAGTGGCTGTCTGTTGCCCTGATTTTACTGGGCCTGGGCATTATCATTTATCAGAGAAAAAAACAAGCCCCCTATTATCAAGAATGAGAGGAGAAAACTATGCTTGAAATTGCTTATACTTTAGTTGCTGTCGCATTGATTGTCTTTCTAATATACATGACAATCACCGTCAAAACTCTCGGCGATAAGGCTGGGAAAATGCTAGATGAGACAGAAAATACCATCAAAGTTTTGACTTCGGATGTCAATGTAACTCTGCATCAAACCAATGATTTACTGGCCAAGGTCAACGTTCTGACAGATGACATTAACCAAAAGGTCGCGACCATTGACCCGCTATTTACGGCAGTTGCAGATCTGTCTGAGTCTGTATCTGACTTGAATGATCAGGCTCGCACACTGAGCAAGAAGGCTGTTGCAGCCGGAAAAGGAACTGCTAAAACAACGGCAGGCTTAACAGCTCTTCGTTTTGCATCAAAATTATTCAAAAAATGAGAAAGTAGGTTTATTATGGGAAAAATTTCATCACTTTTGTTAGGTGCTGTTTCTGGTGCAGCAGCAGCGTACTTTCTGACCAGTAAAAAGGGAAAAGAAGTTACGGAAAAAGTACAAGATTTTGTTAGTGATTATCGGGAAAATCCAGACAAGACACATGAGGTAGTCGTCCAGTCAGTAAAAGATTTTTCTGACCAAGCTGTGAAGACTATCAACCAAACCAAAGAGAAGGTCGAAAAAGGTGAAATCACAGCCGGAACAGTGTTAGAATCTGTAAAAGACACAACTAAATCAGTGGTAGACTACTCACAGGACAAATTCCAAGAAATCAAAGAGAAATTTGAAAAAGAAGAGCAAATTTTTGAGGAAGAAGTCTTTGAAATGCCAACTGAAGAAGAGGAAATAACTCCGTCAGAAGACATCATCATTGATTTAGAAACAGAAGCAAAAGAGAATGAGAAATAAAAAAATAGGTCGGCATCCGCTGGCCTATCTTGACTTCTTCCGAAGAAAGCGTTATCATATTTATAAAAGGAGGTATTGATATGAAGAGTTTAAAAATGATTGCCTTGTTTGGGATGGCATTCTGTTTGCTGGCTTGTTCCCAGCAGAAATCTTCGGACAAACCCCAGTCTAGAAGCTCTGCCTCTTCTTCTCAAGCTTCGAGCACTAGCCAACCTAGTTCTAAGCAATCTAGCACTAGCCAGAATTCCATTTCCTCAGAGTCGGAAAGCCCCAGTCAAAGCAGTGAAAATGGTAAGCAAGAGACACAGCCTTCCAGCAAAGAAGCAGCTCTTTCAATCAGAAAATGCTTGGAAGTCCCTATGCAGGTTCAGAGAGCTTGGAATACTTGTGCACCGACTTCTGTCAGTATGATTTTAGCTTACAAGGGGGTCAATGTCAGTCAGGAAGAATTGGCGCGAGCGATGGGAACCGACGAGACATTCGGTACCCATAATGTCAATGCTGTCCGTGTCTTAAATCAATATCTGTTTGGCTATGCGGAAGTGCCGGCAGGTCAAGCGGGTTACCATCTAGCGACAGTGAGCAGTAGTGCAAAGAATTCTGAAGATATGCGCCTTTTTAAGGAGCGCTTACGCAAGAATATTGATGATGGCTACCCTATGTATTATACAGTTAATAACGCTCTTCTCTATCCAGGCCGCAAGGGAGAGCACAATGTTGTGGGAACAGGGTATGAGCTATCGGTAGATGGCACTGATATTCTGGCTGTTTATTATCTAGATCCTTCTTATTTGGTTCAGGACCCTGTTTATGGAGGGTTGAAGAAGGTCAGTCCAGAAGAGTTATTGACTGCGATGGTTGCCTGCCAGGAGCCAAATTATGCTTGGTAAATATAAAAGAGGCTGGGACAAAAGTCCGACCTCAAATATAAAAAGCGAACAAAACTAGTTTTCTGGTAATCAGAATTCTGCTTTGTTCGCTTTTTGCATTTAATTATAGATTTGAAGGGCTTAATAATTAAGATTTTTAAAAATTGAAATCTTTTTGTCTCAGCCTCCTTTTCAAAATTGTAGGGACATAAATTAATTTTTATCAGAATGTTTTTTTGCAAATGTTCGATAGAGCTGAATAGCAAACAAACTAGTTGCGATGGCAAGTACAAAAGCTATAAAAGCATTTACTTTGAAAGTCAAAAATATAAAACTAAATAAAACGGTTAAAACGCAGAAAACAGCAATATTTAAAAAGAAGAACAATTCACTTAACTTTGGATCGGATTCAGCTTCAGGTAGATACTCTTGATAGAGTGGGGATTGTATAGTTTCATCTTGATAGGTATAGTCAATAGGGTCATCATATTGTTGGTATTTTCTTACGGGCATAATTCTCTCTCCTTCAGTACTCTATAATTTTACCATGTTTGTCTGTTTAAAATATTACAAGAACATTACAAAACGACTAAATTCGAATTAAGAATAGCTAGTAAATATTTTTTTGTTATAATAGATGGTATGAAAAAGATAATTATTACAGCTACAGCTGAAAGTGTAGAGCAAGTTGAGCAACTCTTACAGGCAGGAGTTGATAGAATTTATGTCGGTGAAAAAAATTATGGTCTTCGATTGCCTCATAATTTCACTTATGATGAATTAAATCGTATTTCTTCTCTAGTCCATCAGCACGGGAAAGAGTTGACAGTTGCCGTAAACGCTCTCATGCACCAAGATATGATGGATAAAATTAAGCCGTATTTAGACTATCTTCAAGAGATTGGGGTTGATTACATTACAGTCGGAGATGCAGGTGTTTTTTACGTCCTGCAGCGTGATGGCTACAATTTTAAGACTATTTATGATGCCTCTACTATGGTTACCAGCAGCCGTCAGATCAACTTTTGGGGCAAAAATGCTGGTGTCTCTGAAGCGGTTTTAGCGCGTGAAATCCCATCGGCTGAGCTCTTTAAGATGCCAGAAATTCTGGAAATCCCTGCCGAAATCTTAGTTTACGGTGCCAGTGTTATCCATCATTCGAAGCGACCTCTCCTGCAAAATTACTACAATTTTACGCATATAGATGATGAAAAGACCAGAGAAAGGGACCTTTTCTTAGCAGAGCCAAGTGATCCCAAAAGTCATTATTCGATTTTTGAAGACAATCATGGTACGCATATCTTTGCCAATAATGATCTGGATTTGATGACCAAATTGGGAGAATTAGTTGAACATGGCTTTACCCACTGGAAGCTGGAAGGACTTTATACGCCAGGTCAGAATTTTGTCGAGATTGTCAAGCTCTTTATCCGAGCCCGTGACTTGCTTGAAAAAGGTGAATTTACCCATGACCAAGCCTTCTTGCTGGATGAGTTGGTTCATAAACTGCATCCGAAGAATCGTTTTCTGGATACTGGTTTTTATGATTATGATCCAGATATGGTAAAATAAATATAGGGCAACTGCATGTCCAGTTGCTTTTTTGATTTAATTCGAATATCGGAATTAGAATTGTAAAAATAAAGTTGCTTATCTTGCTTTTAGCAGTAAATTGCTATAAAATAGATAAGGTTAAACATCAACACTTTTATATTGCAAATAGGAGAAAAGATGACAAAAAAATTAAAACGTCCAGAAGTACTCTCACCAGCTGGTACGTTAGAAAAGTTAAAAGTAGCTGTTCGTTATGGGGCAGATGCTGTTTTTATTGGTGGTCAAGCCTATGGTTTGCGCAGTCGTGCGGGAAACTTCACTTTTGAGCAAATGGAAGAAGGGGTTCAGTTTGCGGCTGAGTATGGTGCCAAGGTCTATGTAGCAGCTAATATGGTCATGCACGAAGGAAATGAAGCTGGAGCTGGAGAATGGTTCCGTCGTTTGCGGGATATCGGGATTGCAGCTGTTATTGTTTCTGACCCAGCCCTGATTGCCATCGCGGCATCAGAAGCGCCTGGTCTGGAGATTCATCTGTCAACGCAAGCAAGTGCCACTAACTATGAAACGCTTGAATTTTGGAAAAATCTTGGTTTGACACGGGTCGTTTTGGCGCGTGAGGTTTCTATGGCCGAGCTAGCTGAGATTCGCAAGCGTACAGATGTTGAAATTGAAGCTTTCGTTCACGGGGCCATGTGTATTTCTTACTCTGGCCGTTGTACCCTTTCCAATCACATGAGTATGCGTGACGCTAACCGTGGTGGCTGCTCGCAATCTTGTCGCTGGAAATATGAACTTTACGATATGCCTTTTGGTCAAGAACGCAAGAGTTTACAGGGAGCAGTTCCAGAGGAATTCTCCATGTCTGCGGTTGATATGTCCATGATTGACCGGATTCCTGATATGATTGAAAACGGTGTCGATAGTTTGAAAATTGAAGGCCGGATGAAGTCCATTCACTATGTTTCGACGGTGACTAACTGCTACAAAGCGGCTGTGGATGCTTATTTGGAAAGTCCAGAAAAGTTTGAATCTATTAAGCAAGATTTGGTAGATGAAATGTGGAAAGTAGCCCAACGTGAGCTGGCAACTGGTTTTTACTATCATACGCCAACAGAGAACGAGCAGCTTTTCGGAGCTCGCCGTAAGATTCCAGAATACAAATTTGTAGCAGAAGTGGTTGCTTATGATGAGGCCACTCAAACTGCGACCATTCGCCAGCGGAATGTTATCCATGAAGGCGATCAGGTAGAATTCTACGGACCTGGTTTCCGGCATTTTGAAACCTATATTACCGACCTCCATGATGATCAGGGCAATAAGATTGACCGCGCACCAAATCCAATGGAATTGCTGACGATTACCGTTCCGCAGCCAGTCCAACCTGGTGATATGGTCCGTGCCCGCAAGGAAGGCTTAATCAATCTGTATAAAGAAGATGGCAGTAGTGTGACTGTTCGGGCTTAATTCGGAGCGAAATCTGGACGAATTTGCTGCTTAAGTCAGATTTGCCTACATGGTGGATGCGAACTGATAGCAGAAGTAGTTATTCTATAAATTCTGCCATTGGCTTTAAAAAATAAAAGAGTCTGAGACAAAAGTCCGACCTCAAATATAAAAAGCGAACAAAACTAGTTTTCTGGTAATCAGAATTCTGCTTTGTTCGCTTTTCGCATTTAATTATAGATTTGAAGGGCTTAATAATTAAGATTTTTAAAAATTGAAATCTTTTTGTCCCAGACTCTTATTTTTTGAATTTGCGACTTTCGAGCTGAATATCTTTTTTCTGGGCTTCACGGATATTATTTGGCACAAGACTGATACGCTGGATATCAGGTACACGGATGATGGTTGTCATACTTTTTTTGAAATTCTTGACAATTAATTGTTGGCGGTCACGGTCATATTTGACAATATCGCCGGTAAAATTCTTATCCAGAAAAATAACATGGACACCAGAATTTTTTCGCAGGGCCAAGTCAATCGTACGCAGAATATGACTGTTGTCTTCCTCTTCTTTATCCGTTTTTTTATAGTTGATAAATTCATTGGTTTTTTGCAAAATCATTTCGAGATATTTTTTCATAGCTAAAATCTCCATAACTTGTTACAATATATTATATAATAAAATAATTCAAAAAGTAAAATCTTTTACGAATAATGAGATAGAAAGTAAAAAAGAGGTGAAATATGGCTGATTTTAAATTTGAAATCGAGGAAAAATTGCTCGTTTTATCAGAAAATGATAAAGGCTGGACCAAGGAGCTCAACCGCGTAAGCTTTAACGGTGCACCTGCCAAGTACGATATCCGAACTTGGAGTCCTGATCATAGCAAGATGGGCAAGGGCATTACCCTTTCTAACGAAGAATTTCAAGTTCTTTTAGATGCATTTAAAAACGGATAGACTTTGAGTCTATCTGTTTTTATTGTTTGAAAAATAGGGATGAAAGGCTAGACTTTTAAAAATAGGAATGCTAATTAGGGTAATTGCTAGAATTTTTAAAAGATCAGGAAGAATGAAAGGTGTCACACCAACGGAAATCGCTTGAGCAAAATTCATCTGAGCTAGAAAATGAAGTCCGATAATTCCACCAACAAAGACCAGAGTATCTCCGAGTAGGTTAGCTAAAAAGACCGTGTAAAATTTACTATCTTTGCCCGTTAGACTGGAAGTGACCAGTGCAAAGAGCAGATAAGCCCAAAGATAACCTGCACTTGGCCCAAGAAGTGCTTGAAAGCCTCCACTTCCGCCAGCAAAAACCGGCAATCCAATAGCTCCGAGAAGCAAATATAAGAAAACAGCTAAGAGAGCTTCGCGGCGCTCAAAGATGGTTGCAATCAGGCCGACAGCAAAGGTCTGTAGAGTAATGGGAATCGGTCCAATGGAGAAACTAAGCTGAGACAGCACAGCCAATAAGGCAGCACCGATAGCAGGGAGAATGAATGAAAAGGATTTGTTCATAATAGTAAACCTCTTTTTTAAAATATGGTAACTATTTTAAAACAAAATAAAAAAAAGTCAAGTCTTTTTAAATCAGACTAGACAGTTGAGAGGCTATTTACGCTTTTTACGACTCCGAATGAGGAGAAAGATAAAGGCAATTAGGCCAAAAATATTAAAGAAAATAATCCCTAGAGCTGCTAATAATTTTTTCGTTTTGCTCATTTCCAATCCCCCTTCTTTTATTATTTTTTACTATCATATCAAAAATACTTCTTCTTGAATAGCAGAAAGGAAAGAAGATTGATATAGTTTTAAACTATAGTTAGATCAATGAAATGAGATTATCTAAAAGCACCATAAAATGTTGAATACTAGGCACTTGACTGATATAATAATTCTTATCCAATAACGAATCTAAAAGTTATAACAAGGATTAAATTAGTAAAGCAGAGGTAATTTTTATGACACATACACACGCACCTTTCAGAGTAGATCATGTTGGTTCCTTTCTTCGTCCTCAAGAATTGGTGAAGGCACGTGAGGCTTTCGCAGAAGGCAAGATTAGTCAAGAAGAGCTGACAGCAGTTGAGGATCGGGCTATCCGTGATTTGGTCGCGAAGGAAGTAAAGGCGGGGCTAAAAAGCGTAACAGATGGGGAATTCCGTCGGGCCTATTGGCATTTGGACTTTTTCTGGGGTTTCCAGGGGATTGACCATGTCCAAGCTGCAGAAGGCTATCATTTCCACGGGGAAACAACTAAAGCCGATTCGGCTCTGATAGCTGGCAAGATTTCTGGGGAAAAACATCCTTTTGTCCAACATTATCAGTTTTTGCGGGATTTGGTAGCGGATAATGACCAAGTAGAAGCTAAATATACCATTCCAGCGCCGGCTCAGTTTTATTTTGAACTGATTCGCGATGCTGAGCATGTAGAAAAACTGAATGAGATTTACCCTGATTTTGACCAGCTGCGTGAGGATATTAAGACGGCCTATCTGCAGGTTATTCAAGACTTGGTGGAAGCTGGACTCGAAACTCTGCAAGTGGATGATTGTACTTGGGGTGTCTTGGTAGATGACAATTTCCTATCCGCTTGGGGAGCAGCTCAGGGTAAGACGAAAGACCAAGTCCGCGAAGAATTGGCCAATCTTTTCTTAACTCTTAATAACGATGTCTATGAAAATGTACCGACTAATCTGACAGTCAACACTCATGTCTGCCGAGGAAATTACCATTCAACTTGGGCATCTTCAGGCGGCTATGCTCCAATTGCTGAGGAACTCTTTGAAAAAGAAGCAGTTAATGCTTATTTCTTAGAATTTGATACAGAGCGGGCTGGCGGCTTCGAGCCTCTGGCTAAGGTAACACCAGGCAAGAAGGTGGTTCTAGGGCTCTTGACTTCTAAGAGTGGTCAGCTGGAAGACAAAGAGGCTGTCATTGCCCGAATCAAGGAAGCTAGTCAGTATGTTCCACTGGAAAACTTGTATTTGTCTACTCAGTGCGGATTTGCCTCTACTGAGGAAGGCAATATCCTGACCGAAGAAAATCAATGGGAGAAGATTGCGCTGATTTCTGACATCGTCAAAGAAGTCTGGGGCGAGTAAACTGGCTGAATATGAGAAAGCGGGAAAGACCTGTTTGAAGGTTTTCCCGCTCTTTTTCTTAAAACGGGCAGATATACGACGATAATTTTGGATCCCAATAAGCTCAACTGTAAATTATTTTAGAAGTAATTGAGAAGCTTTTGAATAATAATTGAAATTTTTCGTTTAGCATAGACAAAGAAATCAAAGAACAAACCTAGCTTTCTCTCTTTAACCTTATTCAGATTTTATAATGAGCTCTTTCTTACAAAAATGTAAGATAAAAATTAAAAATGAAAGAATAAGTTATGGTTACATTCTCTTGTTTATTTTATGATAATAATGAGCCTTAGAAAGGAGAAAAGGGAGTGGGATAGAACTAAATTTTTATAAAATCAGTTTATTATTCTACCTCCAAGCCTGATTAAGAATTCCTCGAATCTTGAAAGGTGAGTGAAGAAGTCAATCAGCTACTGCGTCATTAGTTCAGTATAATATAAATGTTTAACTAAGCTGATCTTGTTTCAGGTTCTCATCAGTATTATCGCATGGTGACAAATTCTTCGGATCCGGTCGGATGGATGGCAACGGTGGCGTCAAAGTCAGCCTTGGTGGCTCCCATCTTGATAGCTACGGCAAAGCCCTGAATCATTTCATCTACGCCATAGCCAATGCCGTGGAGGCCGACAACTTTTTCATCGTGACCAGCAGTGATAAGCTTAAACTTGGCCTGCTGGCGGTGCTGGGTGACAGCTGAGTACATAGAGGTAAAGCTAGAGGTGTAGATATGGATATTTTCAATGCCGTAGTTCCGAATTGCTTCTTCCTCAGTCAAACCAACTGTCCCAATAGCGGGATGGGAGAAGACCACAGTTGGAATAATAGTATAGTCCATCTTGGCATCTGTCTTGCCGTTAAAGAGGCGCTCAGATAGGGTGCGGCCAGCCTTGATTGCTACCGGTGTCAGCTCTTTTTCGCCCGTCACATCGCCCAAGGCATAGATGCCAGGTACGACAGTATTTTGGTATTCATCCACAGCGATGAAGCCTCGGTCATTTAGGGTAACCCCTGCAACATCAAGATTGAGGTCTTGGACATTTGGCTTACGCCCAATAGCCCAGATGATATGCTCTGCTGTGTGGTTGCTCCCGTCTTGGAAGTGGATTTTCAGCTGGCCATCAGCCAGTTTTTCCACTCGTTCGGGTATCCTGTGAGCATGAAGACTTGGACCAGATTTTTCCATCTCTGCCACCAATCCGTCAATCAGATAGCTATCGAAATTACGGAGGGGACGGTCGCGACGGACAAAGAGATCCGTCTTGACACCTAGAGTATGGAGGACACCAGCAAGTTCCACTGCGATATAGCCTGCTCCGACAACGGCAACAGACTTGGGAAGTTCTTCCCAAGCAAAAACATCATCGGAAGTCTCGCCGTATTCTGCACCAGGAATCTGTGGAATGGCTGCATGAGCACCTGTTGCAATAACGATGTGTTTGGCGCGAATCAGCTCTCCATTGACTTCGACTGTGTGCTTGTCAACAAAATGAGCGCGACCTTCAATCAGTTCAACGCCGTTTCGTTTAAAACTCCCATCGTAGGATGAGCGAGCGCGATCAATGTAGGCTTCACGGTTTTTTCGTAAGGTAGCAAAGTCAAAGTGCTGATTTTCTGAAGTAAAGCCATAGTCTGGTCCATAGTGTTGGATGGCCTCAGCAATCTGGGCACCGTACCACATGATTTTTTTAGGGACACAACCGACATTGACACAGGTTCCCCCTAATTTCTTTTCTTCAATGACAGCAGCTTTGGCGCCATGCTCGCCAGCACGATTCATGGTAGCAATTCCGCCGCTGCCACCGCCAATAGCAATAATATCGAATTCTTTCATAGTTAGATATAAGCTCCTTTAATCAATATGAGGTAATTGTACCTTTTTTAGAAAGTGAATGCAAAAATCTGCTACGAGAGGTGAAGAGCATTACAGAACAGGAATTAAAATACCTTTAAGATTTTCAAAGTTTTTTGTGAAAAAAATAAAATATAGTTATGATATAATATAAAAAAGAAAAATTCGTTTTCATCAGGAGGAAGAAAAAAGATGAAAAAGTTAAAAAAATGGCAGATATTTAGCATTATTGGAACTGCCGTTACAATTGTTTTAGTGGCCATTTTCTTTATGTGGTTTAGTGGAAACAATGCTTCGACACCAGAAGTAGAATCAACTCCAATCGTCCAAAAAGTCAAAGAAGGTTCTGTTGCTTCATCTGTTTTATTGACAGGAAATGTGACTGCCAATGGAGAACAGTATGTTTACTATGATGGGACCAAGGGAGATTTAGAGAGTGTCTTAGTAAATGTGGGGGATCAAGTGTCAGTTGGTCAGGCTTTGGTTCAGTACAAGAGTACAGAAGCTCAGGTTGCCTATGATACAGCAGTTCGTGCTGTCAATAAAGTTGATCGTCAGATTTATGACCTACAGACAAATGGAGTCTCTGTATCATCAACGGGAGACGAAGAAGCAGATGATAAATCAGCAGCTTCTGCTCAACGCTCAGTCGACTCACAGCTTGCTGACCTGCGTGATGCGCGGGCTGATGCGGTTGACAGTATGAATAAAGCTTATGCCCTACTTGAAGCAACTACCGTAACAAGTACAGCAGAAGGTACCGTTGTTGAAGTAAATAGAGATGTTTCCAAATCTACAACGGGCAGCAATCAAACACTTGTTCATATTGTCAGCAATGAAAATCTGCAAATTAAAGGAGAACTTTCTGAATACAATCTTGCTAATTTGTCTGTTGGTCAGGAAGTAACCATTACATCAAAAGTTTACCCTGACAAAAAATGGACAGGTAAAATCAGCTTTATCTCCAATTATCCAAAAGATGGTCAACAAGCAGCGTCTGGAGCAGGTGGAGCAGCGCCAGCATCTGGTGCAAAATACCCATTTACGATAGATATTACTAGTGAAATCGGAGAGCTCAAACAAGGTTTCTCTGTCAATATTGAAGTTAAAAACAATACTCGAGGCATTCTTGTGCCAGTCAGCAGTGTGGTACCAGACGGAGACAAAAACTATGTTTGGACGCTGGAAAAAGGAGTTGCCAAGAAAGCAGAAGTAACTCTCGGGAATGCTGATGCTGAAAATCAAGAAATCTCATCTGGTTTGACAAAAGACAGTAAAGTTATCACCAATCCAACAGATAGCTTAAAAGATGGTCAAGAGGTGAAATCTTATGAAGAAGCTAATTGATTTAAAGAATATAAATAAAGGCTATCGAAATGGTGATCAAGAACTTCGGGTTTTGAAAGATATCAATTTGGAAGTGGAAGAAGGAGAATTCGTTGCCATCATGGGACCTTCTGGCTCTGGGAAATCGACTCTGATGAATATCATTGGTATGCTGGATCGTCCGACAAGTGGTGAATATTATTTGGGAAACAAAGAAGTAGCGAAACTTGGAGATAAAAAGCTAGCCAAGGTCCGCAATAATAAAATCGGTTTTGTTTTCCAGCAGTTCTTTCTCTTGTCTAAACTGAATGCTCTGCAGAATGTTGAGCTGCCGCTGATCTATGCGGGTGTTTCTCAGTCTAAGCGGAAGGCCTTGGCAGAACAATTTCTCAAAAAGGTTGAGTTGGAGTCGCGGATGCTCCATCTTCCCTCAGAACTTTCCGGAGGACAAAAGCAGCGGGTGGCTATTGCGCGTGCTCTGGTCAACAATCCCTCCATTATTCTTGCAGATGAACCGACAGGGGCTTTGGATACCAAGACTGGTGAGCAGATTATGGAATTTTTGACAGAGTTAAACGAGGAAGGCAAGACCATCATCATGGTTACCCATGAGCCTGAAATTGCAGCCTATGCCAAGCGGCAGATTGTCATTCGGGATGGGGTGATTTCTTCAGATAGTGCTAAGAAGGAGGAATTGGATTAATGCAAAATTTTAAATTTGCCATTAGTTCCATTCTTGGGCATAAGATGCGGGCTTTTCTGACCATGATTGGGATTATCATCGGGGTTGCGTCTGTTGTCGTTATCTTAGCACTGGGAAATGGGATGCAACAGGGAGTTACCAAAAGTATCACCAAAGAACAACAGTATGTGAGCTTGCTTTATTCTCCTACTAAAAGTAATTATACGATGGGAGTCAACTTTATGAATCCCGGTGGTGGTCCAGATGCAGATAGTGAGATACTAGAAGAACCACCTGTTGTCCAAGAGTCTTGGGTCAAGGAACTACTGAAGATTGATGGAGTCAAGGGTTATTATGTGACCAATGGTTCGACAGCTGATTTTTCTTATCAAAACAAGAAGTCTGATAAGGTCAACATTACGGGTGTGAATGCTACTTTCTTCAAAATTAGAAAATATGAGATTTTAGCTGGACGGACTCTCCTGCCTAGTGACTATCAAAGTTTTTCTAATGTGATGATGATCGATGAAACAGTGGCGAACAGCCTGTTTGGAAGTAGTGCAGAAGCCTTAAACAAGGTGATTTCAGTTGGGGAAAGCAATTACCGAGTTGTCGGTGTTTATAAAGATCCCAATGCTGGTCAAAGTATGAGTATGAGCTCAGGGAGCGCTCTGATGGCCAATACACAGGTAGCTTCTGAGTTTCAGACAGATGAAATCTCAACTGTCTATGTCTATGTGCCAGAAGTTGACCGGATCAACGAAGTTGGCGTAGAAGCTGCAAAAGAACTGACTAATCTGTCAGGAGCTCGTCAAGGAGAATATCAAATCCTAAATATGGACAGTATGCTGGAACAATACAAGCAAATTACTGGAACCATGACCGGTGTGATCGGAGCCATCGCTGGAATTTCTCTCTTTGTTGGTGGTATCGGTGTGATGAATATCATGCTGGTATCGGTCACAGAGCGAACTCGTGAGATTGGTCTACGTAAGGCTCTTGGAGCAACACGTGGAAATATCTTAACACAGTTCTTGATTGAATCCATGGTATTGACCCTTATCGGTGGTCTACTTGGCCTTGGCCTTGCCTATGGGATTAATGCCTTGCTGGCTGCAGTCGTCCCAGAAGATGTATTCGGAGGGCCACCAGTTGTCTCTGCTACTGCCGCTGTTGGAAGCTTGATTTTTTCAGCTATGGTTGGGATCATCTTCGGTATCCTGCCAGCCAATAAAGCATCTAAATTAGATCCGATTGAAGCGCTGAGATATGAATAATGTAATCAAAAGTCTGGTTCCCCAGACTTTTTTGTGATGTAAAATAAACAAAGAGGCTGGGACAAAAAGATTTCAATTTTTAAAAATCTTAATTATTAAGCCCTTCAAATCTATAATTAAATGCAAAAAGCGAACAAAGCAGAATTCTGATTACCAGAAAACTAGTTTTGTTCGCTTTTTATATTTGAGGTCGGACTTTTGTCCCAGACTCTTTACTTTGTTACAATCTATGTAAATTTTAGATTACTTCATAGTCGGGAAAAGCAATACATCGCGAATGGTAGTCACATCTGTCAGCAACATGACGAGACGGTCGATACCGATTCCGAGACCTCCAGTTGGTGGCATACCGTATTCCAAGGCTTCAACATAGTCATAGTCGATACCAGTTGCTTCGTCATCACCCAGTTCTTTGGCTTTGGCTTGTGCTTCAAAACGCGATAATTGATCGATTGGATCGTTCAACTCGGTGAAGGCGTTGGCATATTCTTTGGTCATGATGAAGAGTTCGAAACGGTCTGTGAAGCGTGGGTCTTCTGGGTTTTTCTTAGCCAGAGGTGACACGGCAACAGGGTGACCATAGATAAAGGTTGGTTGAATCAAGGTTTCTTCGACAAATTCTTCAAAGAAAGCATTGATGACATGACCTACTTCGGTGAAGTGCTGTTCAAGCGGAACTTTCTTTTCCTTAGCCAAGGCAGCAGCTTCTTCAAAGCTCATATCTTGCCAGAAGTCTACGCCAGTGATTTCCTTGATAGCATCCACCATGTGAACCCGTTTGAAAGGCTCGTTAATCTTGATTTCAGTGCCCTGATAGTTGACAGGCCCGTCGCCATTTACAGAAATCGCTGCATGTTGGATAATGCCTTCGGTCAAGTCCATGATGTCTTGGAAGTCTGCATAGGCTTGGTAAACTTCGATAGAAGTGAACTCAGGGTTATGAGTGGCATCCATACCTTCGTTACGGAAGATACGACCAATCTCATAGACGCGCTCCATACCGCCGACGATGAGACGTTTCAAGTGAAGCTCAGTCGCAATCCGTAGCACCATGTCAATGTTTTGAGCATTGTGGTGAGTAATGAACGGACGAGCAGCAGCACCACCAGCTTCATTGTGGAGAACAGGTGTTTCAACTTCGAGGAAACCTTGACCGTCAAGATAACGGCGGATTTCTGAGATAATTCTTGAGCGAGTGACAAAGCGCTCAAAGCTCTCACGGTTGGAAATCAAGTCCAAATAACGTTTGCGGTAGATGGTTTCGACATCTGTCAGGCCGTGGAATTTTTCAGGAAGGGGGCGCAGGGCTTTTGAAAGGTGAGTAATATGCGTTGCTTTGATAGAGAGTTCTCCCATATCGGTCCGCATCACTTCACCCTCGACACCTAAGAAGTCACCAAGATCTGCTTTTTTGAAAATCTCATAGTTTTCTTCACCGACTTCATCCTTACGAACGTAAATTTGGATTTGGCCTTCACGGTCTTGGATGTGGGCAAAGCCAACTTTACCTTTTCCGCGTTTGGTCATGAGACGGCCAGCGATAGTTGCAGTTTGGCTCAATTCATGTAATTCTTCTTTGGATTTGTCGCTATATTTTTCTTTGAGTTGAGCAGAATTAGCAGTGCGTTCAAAACGTTTTCCGAAAGGGTCAATCCCTTGCTCAGCCAGCGCAGCCATTTTTTCACGACGAATAATCTGCTGGTCATTTAATTCTTCAATATGTTCAGTAGTCATTTTCTTCCTCCTAAGGGCTTTCCTTCCTATTTTATCATAAACTAGAAGGAAATTCAGCAATAATTATCTATAAAAATAGAAAAAACTGCGATTTTTAAAGGTTCGCAGTCTTATCTTCAACTAAATAATCTAAGTTATTCCAAGTAATCAATTTAAAAGAGTCAAAGTCATCTGTTTCTAGAATGGTGACGCTAGCATTGGCCAATCCGCCGTCCTTACGGAGAAGGGAGATTTCATAACCCAGCAGCGTACGAATGCTAGCAGTTAAGTTAGCTCCGTGACCGACGATCAAAACTTTCTGATAATTCTTTTCTTTCAGTGTTTTGATGAAAGAAGTGGTACGGTGAGTGGTCTGGTAAACGGACTCAGCACCAAATAGATTGTGGTCGAACTGGGCTAAATTGTGGCGGAATGCCCACATCTGCTGAGGATAAGCGGCTTCAGTAGCAGCAATTTTCGCGCCTTCCAGTTTGCCAAGCCCCCATTCTCTTAGCTCTGAAATGGGAATAAGGTCCGGCGCAAAATGGTTTTCCTGCTGAATGATTTTAGCGGAATGAAGGGCTCTAGGCAGGTCACTGCTGTAAATCTTATTAAAATGAGTATCGGATAAATGCTTTCCCAGTGTGTGCAATTCGTCAATAGCTGTTTGCAGCAAAGGGGAGTCTCCGTTTGCGCCTTGGAAACGCATTTCTAAATTCCATTCAGTTCTTCCATGTCTGATAAAATATAGTTTCATATAAGATCAATGCCTCGCTCTATTTCATATACATATAAATCTATAATAAACTGAAATGTCCAATTCAGCAAATTAAAAAGTATGGGATTAATCTTCTTTTAAATCTGCAAAAGTTGCCTGAACAAAATCTGCTAAATCTTGGGCCTTGATCTGGATGCTGCGTCCGACCTCACCAGCAGAAACAATAATACTTTCGCGACTCAGAGCTGTTTGATCAATGAAAATTGGGAAGGGATGTTTTTGGCGAATTCCGACAGGATTATTGGCACCGTGAATGTAACCAGTCGTTTTTTCTAAATCTTTCTGCGGAATCATACTGACTTTTTTATTTCCTGAAATTTTTGCTAATTTCTTTTCCGAAAGATGTTCGGTGATGGGCAGGATGCCGATGACTGTTCCTGTTTTATCTCCGTTTAAAGCCAGTGTTTTATAAATTTGCGAGCGGTCAAATTCCTCGGTCAGGCTATCATCTAAAGCATTAATTTGCAAGCCTAGGTGATTGATTTTTGCTTTATTTAAGATTTGCTCGACCAATGTTTTTTTTAGTTTCGTTTTTTTAGCCATTATTTATATTTCTCTTCTAACTGGGACATCCAGATTCCTAACCAAATTCCTAATCCAAAGAAAAAGGCAGCGAGAACCAAAGTGAAAACAGATACGCCAGCATAGCTAATGCTCTCGCTATTTCCTGCTTGTGGAATGACAATTAGTAGGGTGCTGGACAAAACGATTCCGATGATAAAGTGGTAGACTCGAGAATGATAATTTTTCAAGATATAGTCCATAGCTTTTGAAAAGAGAATCAGAGCTAGAGCGCCACCGATGCCGATTGGCAGGAAGGTACCAAATATATCCAAATGCTTGAAGCCTGTTAACATGGGTGAGTAGAGCCCTAAAATCAGCAGAAGATTTGATGGGCTGAGACCGGGAACCAGAACTCCTAAGGCGATTAGAGCGCCAGCCAAAACGAAAGACAGGAAATTAGCTGGAAGTGTCCCCACCATTCCATTCAGAGAATATAGGAAGATACCTGAGAGAATAAAACTGAGCCAGAAAGTGATAATATCAGCCCGATCGCGCTCGGATTCTTTGACGGACTCTTTTATCAGACTAGGAATTGTTCCGATAATAGCTCCAGCAAAGCCCCAGAGAACGATAACCTTGTAATTATCCAGTAAGAGATTGACTGGATAGGAGAAAGCTGCAATCCCTAAAACCATCCCAATAGCTACAGGAGTGAAGTAGAGAACATTCTCAACAAAATTTTCTTTGATGTGGGCTAAAAAGCGAATCATCCGCTCATAAATCCCTAAAATAGCAGCTAAAACACCACCTGAAACACCAGGTAAGATAAAGCCAAGTGCAATAATCATTCCTTTTAATATTCTTGTAATCCAAGAAACCATGTGAAACTCTCCCTTTTTTACTTTTTCATTAGGCTATTATACCATAAAATAGAGTATTTTCTGAAAAAAGTAGGAGAAAATCACGACAAACGTATGAAATATTCTACCATACAGAAAAAATAGTTTGAGAGGTTAGGAAAAATTTCAGCTTCAGCAGTTTCATAGTTGAGCCCTGTAAGACGCGAGTCACCTGACTTGTTTCAATGATGATACCGTTGTTGGATTTGTTAGAATTTTTCTGCTTAAACTGATAAATATTGAAATAGGGGAGTTGAAATTTTTTAATTTTTGGGGTTTGTTGCCTTTCAACTCATCTCTTAGATTTTCATACTCCTAATCTTCTCTTCATCTGGTGTGACGCGCAGGGTTTTCTGGCCCGTATAGGTGACAAATCCGGGTTTGCCACCGGTTGGTTTGTTGAGTTTTCTAGTCTCAATCATATCTACTTGAACCAGATTTGAGAGTCTGGCTTTGGAGAAGTAGGCTGCTAGCTCGGCAGCATCCGTCTTGACTTCATCGCTGGGCTGAAGATTGCCTGTGATGACCACATGGCTACCTGGAATATCCTTGGCGTGGAACCAAAGCTCGTCCTTCTTGGCTATCTTAAAAGTCAGCTCGTCATTTTGCAGGTTGTTGCGGCCAACCAGGATAATGGTTTGACCGTCAGTTGCCAAATATTTCTCTGGTTTCTGCCTTTTCTGGATTTTTTCTCTTTGGCGTCGGCGGATAAAGCCAGTCTGGATTAGCTCCTCCCGAATTTCCGCGATTTCAGTCAGGCTGGCCTGAGCAAGGGCTGTTTCCACGCTCTCTAGGTAGAGAATCGTAGTCCGTGTCTCCTCAATTAAGCTGGTCAGGTGTTTGACAGCTTCCTTGAGCTTCTGGTAGCGTTTAAAATAGCGCTGGGCATTTTGATTGGGGGTTAGGGCCTTGTCAAGCGAGATGATAATCTTCTCACCTGTGTAGTAATTGTCCAACTCCACCTGGTCCTGGTCGTTGGGCACCTGATGGAGAAAGGTGGTCAAGAGTTCACCTTTTTGACGGAATTCTTCTGCATTCTCCGTTGCTAGAAGCTCTTCCTCTTGCTTGCCTAGCTTTTTGCGGTTCTTTTCCAACTCATTTTCTACTCGGCGGATGAGCTCGCTGGCCTGCTGGTTGACCCGATCGCGCTCCGCCTTGTCCTTATAGAAAGTGTCTAAAAGCTCGGATAACGTGGACATTTGGGTCTTGCTGTCGGAAAATAGCAGAGCAGAGAAGGATTTTTCGGTCAGGCTTGGCTGAGTCGGACTGGCAAAGAAGGCTCGGAAAGTTTTGAGCTTGTCAGCTGTCAAACGGCCACTGAGTTCAGTAGCCGTATCCCGACCCAATCCCTGAAACATTTGCTGCAGGCGTTTGGGCTCTAAGTCCTCTGTCTGTAGGATTTGGAAGAGCTTTTCATCACCGATGGTGAAAGGATTAAGACTGCCCGTCTGAGGCGGTGCGACATAAGTTGAGCCCGGCAGGATAGTTCGATAGCTATTTTGGGAAAATCCGATATGTTTGATGGCTTCAATAATCTTACCGCTAGCCTTATCCAAGAGAATGATATTGCTGTGCTTGCCCATGATTTCGATGACCAGAGTCACAGCCACGCTATCGCCGATTTCGTTCTTATTGGAGACACTGATTTCCAAAATTCGGTCATTCTCAACTTGCTGAATCGCTTCAATGACAGCGCCTTGCAGGTATTTGCGCATAACCATGATAAAGGTATTGGGAACAGCTGGATTTTCAAAAGTAGTCTCTGTTAGCTGGACGCGCCCAAAGACTGAGTGGGCTGATAGGAGCAGTTTGTGGCTTTGGCGGTTGCTGCGAATCTGTAAAACCAGCTCCTGTTCAAAGGGCTGATTAATCTTCTGAATGCGGCCACCCAGCAATTCGCGGCGGAGCTCCTCTGTCATGTGGTGTAAAAAGAATCCGTCGAAAGACATGTTTTTCTCCTTGAAAGTTGCTACAGAAAATTATAACAAAAAACCAAGGTAAAAGCTTCTAAAGTCTCATCAAAAAGAAATTTATTTTTTGTCAATGATTATCAACATAACCAAAATCCGAACATTTTATAAAAGATTTCAAAAAAAGTCTTGACATCCTTTCAGGAAAAATTTACAATATAGGAAATTAGAAAAGTAGTAGATGAATTTGTTTTTAGCGAGCTTGTGGTTGGTGGAAACAAGCAGCAAATCTTTATGAAATTGGGCTAATTGATAAAAATGAATTTGAAACAATAAAAATTCGGTGCGCACACCTTACAGTGCAGCTTGTTTGATGACAAGACAGAGATATGGGGGAATACTAGCTATTTTTCCATAATTGAGGTGGCACCGCGATTTACGCCCTCACACAGAATATCTGTGTGAGGTTTTTTTGTTGCTTATTATAAAAAATAAGGAGAATTGCCCATGTTTAAACGATGGCGTCCCTAGGGATTGAATAGAAAAAATATAAAAGAGAGAAATGGAGAAAGAGCATGAAAAATAAACGTTTAATGACTATTTTAGGCCTTCTGGCCGTTTTGGCAATCGGTGGGATGGTCTATTCCAGCTTGAACAGCAAAAATAACACTTCTAATACTGGTGGTGAGAGTCAAACGGTCAAGGTCGGCGTGCTACAGTATGTCAGTCATCCTTCGCTGGATTTGATTTACAAGGGGATTCAGGATGGTTTGGCCGAGGAAGGCTATAAGGGAGACAAGGTTAAGATTGACTTTATGAATGCTGAGGGCGATCAGAGTAAGGTCTCTACCATGAGCAAGCAGCTAGTGGCCAATGACAACGATGTGCTGATTGGTATTGCGACTCCGTCTGCGCAAGGGCTGGCTGCGGCTACTAAGGATAAGCCAATCGTCATGGGAGCTATAACTGATCCAGTCGGAGCAAATCTAGTGAAAAATCTGGATAAGCCAGGTGGCAATATCACTGGTGTCTCTGACCACAATCCAGCCAAGCAACAGCTAGAGCTGATTAAAAAACTGACTCCAGACGTTAAGACTATCGGTGTGCTCTACTCTAGCAGTGAAGACAACTCTAAAACTCAGGTGGAAGAGTTCAAAAAATTGGCTGAAGAGGCGGGCTACACGGTAGAAGAATATTCTGTTCCTTCAACCAATGAAATTGCTTCAACCATGAATGTCATGACTGGCAAGGTTGATGCTATCTGGATTCCAATCGACAATACTATTGCGTCAGCTTTTGCGACAGTTGTGTCCAGCAATAAAGAAGCTAAGAAACCGATTTATCCAAGTGCGACAGCCATGGTAGAAGAAGGTGGCCTTGCATCTGTCGTTGTAGACCAGTATGACCTAGGTGTTGCGACAGGGAAAATGGCTGCTAAAGTCCTTAAAGGTGCCAAACCTGCTGACACTGCAGTGGATATTTTCGATACAGGTAAATCTGTTATCAATACCAAAAATGCCAAAGAACTTGGCATTACTGTACCAGAAGATGTTCTGAAAGATGCTGGCCAAGTTATTGAATAAGACTCAAAGAAGCTTTATCTAATTTAGATAGGGCTTCTTGTTTTAATAGTTTATTCGATGCTCGAAACCTTAGAGCAAATTAAATTATTTATTTCTGTGAAAGGTTCTGTAATTTTTGATCTCAGAAATCCAGATACATACCTACAGAAGAGTAAGTGTCTAGAGTTTTGAGGTACATAAAAAATAAAAAGTTGTTGAGTAGTCAACAGCTTTTTTGTGTTTTTGAGAGGTATATGTGTCAGATAATATTGAAATTATTATGAATATTGATTCGTTAGAAATTTTTGATGTTATAGATCTCGATAAGACTGGAGATGTAATTGATTGTATCCCTGAAGGAAATTCTGATGAGCACGTATCTCCTTACGATAACCTTGATAGAGTTTAATCCTGAATTGATGGGATATGTGTAGGAAGGAATAAAGCATGGAAACCGGTATTTGTAGGAGGTGTTGTTGTAATTGGATTACGCCATGCCTTGATGATGTTTGTGGCGCTTGCTGGTGGATGGATAGAAATAAGACACTGTGTAGTCATTGTTTTTATGGTTTTAATGATGAACCTTATCAGACGAAGGTTTACTATAGACCAGGTTATGACTTTCTTGAGAGAGATAGAGAATTCGCTTGGGAAACCTTGACAAATTCAAAAAGTCACTGGGTCTATGATATGGAACATGATGTATTGTGTGTAGTTGGTTTGGGAGACCACATTGGAGCAGTTCGATTCATTGTAAGAGAATTTTATGGACTTGACCGTATTTATCGTGATGAAATTCCTAAATGGCAGGAAATTATTGCTAATAACATGATTTTTCACAATGCAGCGGTGAATGAATCAGAACATTACGCTAGCTGCCTGCCTAGAAAGTATAGAAGTGAGGATTGATATGAATAACAAGGTTATTTTTAAGATACAGAACCTTCTTGAATTAGTTTATGATGCGCCAAATGACGAAGAAGGACAGACTGCTCTTCTTATGGCTCAAAGGCTAATGGTTAAGCATAATCTATCCATGAGCGACCTTGCAACTGCTAAACCTCAAAATAATATAGGCGAGACATTGGGCACATGGGAATATAGGCTTCCTTGGTGGCAAGAGAAATTAGCCGCTATTTTAGGGGCAAATTTCAGGTGTCGAACGATTAGGGAGCGGAAAAGAAAAGAGGGGATCACTCGGATTAAATTCTTCGGTTATCATTCTGATGCCGAACTTTGCAGTAAAGTGTATGAAGGGGCAATCTTATATTTAAAGTATAGATTAAAACGGCTTCTTCCTACCATTCCTAAAGCCCATTGGACAAATTATAAAAAGTCTTATCTGCTTGGATTTTTAGAAGGTCTTGACCAACGTTTCAAAGAGCAATCTCAATCATCGGAGGAATTCTCCCTGATGGTGCAGGTTCCAGCAGAAGTCTTGGAAGAGCAACGTCGTCGAATGGGAAATTTAAAAAGTAGAACTATTAACGTCAAAGTTAATGTTGATTGCGAGGCCTATATTGTTGGTCTTGAAGACGCAAAAGAAACAAGGTTACTATCGGAAGAATTACTCCAATTATAAAGCAGCTTCCCCTCATAAAGAAAGGATTACATATGAAACAACACCAAACCAATGCCTCAAGATTGACTAGAGACATAATGATTTTTGATTTGATGAATACAATGGGATGGACTAGAAGCCGTGCTATTGCAGCTATTGAAGAGTTAGAACAAACTCATCTTGTCTATTTTCCTGAAGCTGGTGGTCTGAGGTTACAAGTTGTGGGAGGATTCTAATGGCGGATATACATGTAGATCAATTAACTACCCAAAATTTTTATCAAATTCCTCAGATTTTCTTTACTAGAGTTGAAAAAATTTACGATAAAAAAGGAGGATTGCGATTTAAAACGAAACATACTAGCAGTTATGCAAGAATGTCTAATGATGCAAAAATAGCATATGGTGCTCTTTATAATCGTTGCATGTTGAGTATTCGCTCGTATCAAGAAGGAAAAATTGATTATGTGGATGAGAATGGTTCAGTTTTTCTGGTTTATACGGTCGAAGACTTAATGGATTTACTGGACAAATCAAAGGCTACGGTACAGAAAATCAAGAAGGAGTTAGCAGAAAATGGATTGTTAAGAGAAGTTAAGCAGGGATCTAATAAGCCAAATCGAATTTATCTACAAAATGTTGAGGCCAGTCGCGAAGTTCACGAAAAATACGAGGCTTTAAGAAAGAAAAAAGAACGAAAAGTTAAAGGTAAAGTAAAAATAGTATATGAATTTAATTTTCGTCATATTATGACATCGGACCATTTAGGCAATGTAATTTTCAAGGCAGAAACAAGTCTTCAAAATGATGATATGAATGGACAACTAAAAATTGACCGTCCAAATTTAGAAAGTGGACGGATAGGTTCTGACCGTCCGGACGGTCAGAATTTAAACAGAATAAATATAGAGAAGAGTAAGACAGATAATTTATACGATACTAATCGATACGAAGGCGAGTCATCTTTATCTGATTTATCAATCTCTGAAGCATTTAAAAATGGGCAACATGGTTTTCTTTCTACTCAACTAATTGAGAAACTCAGTTTGTTTGGAAGAGATGCAAAAATTCTTGAAAATAAAATCTATCAATCGAAACGCCAAGTTGAGAATGATTACAACAACCTCTTAGCTGATCAGAAAATTTATGGAGAAATTTGGCTGCAGGATCTTGAACGTGAGCTTGATAAATTGATTTTCAAAATCAAAACAGGAGAGACTGAAGGAAAACCAATCCAGAATGTCCCAGCATACTTTTATAAAATGATGATTCGTTTTTGGAAAATGGTTCTACTCATAGAAAAAGAACAGGGCTTCTTAGAGGTATCTGGACAAAGTGAGTACGCTAGAAAATTTCCTGATAAGTGTCCTAGTCTGATTGCATACTATTATCCAGATAAGCTTTCAGAGATAAAACTAAATCAATTTTTAGCTGAGTTGTCTAAGGACACAATAACCTGTTAAAAGAAAGAGAGTCGACTTTATGGGATTGTTTAATAACCAAGAGAGAATTAACAGAGTACAAGCTGAGAAGGCTACACCTTCCCAACCAGTTCAAGATATTGAAATGCTTGTAGAGTATTTTGATAAAACGGTTGACAGTATTTTCATCACTTTCAACCTGGAAAAACTACAAGAACTGGTAGCTAGTTCATTTGGAACAGGAGCAAGTATGAATTTTACATCAGCGACTCCGCCGTTTTCTATCAATCCTAGATGGGTGAAGAAGATAACCTACCGGACAAAATAAGGATAGGAGATTACCATGCTAGTAGATTGTCCAATGTGTGATACAGAGTTCGATTCTGCTGAGGAGTGCGGATTCTGTCCGTGTTGTGGAGAAGATTACGATTCTTTAGTAGGTGAAGACTGGAATTAGGATAGCTCCATATTTCTAAAATACTTGACCTGAGTAAGTCGTTAAACTGCTTATGTTCTTTGAAAATTGAATACACCCACTGTCCCGATTAGCGCAGTCTAAGCATAAAAAGAAGAATAGGGGCGGTGTGTAACTAGAAAGTATATCTAGTGCTGACTGCATCATGAAAAGTCACGGTTGACTTGTCCCGTAAGACGAAAGAGTTTGCGATTCCTAAACTATAAATCGTGCGTAAAAAACACAGTAGAGATGCTACGGCATCAACTCGGCATGGCTGTAAATCAGCCTTTGATTCAAATAAAGGAGGACAAGATGAATCAAATAAAATCAACTAGTGAGGTCACACTCACTGACTTAAGACGACTAGGTTTGCAAGGCGATGCAACTGCACGCCTCGTAAGTGGTGAAGAAGTTAAGTTAACCAGTAAGCATGGTTTAATTCCTAAAAAAGGTTATGTGGCAGGAAAACTTCAATCGGTTGAGATGGTTGCGGAATACTCAAAAATTTATAATGAAATCCGGACAATCAAACGTGGGGATCTTTTAGTTGCTAGACGAATCAAACAGGGAAATAAGACAATCTTGCAGCTAACTGGTAAAGGCTATCATCGACCTATCGTTAAAACTTAACAGATAGAGTCCTCATCTATCTGTTTTAGGGAGCAAGGAAATCTTTCTTTGTTGCTGAAAGCAGATAGGTGAAGTTATGAAAAGGGGAAAAAATGAGTATTATCCAACTAATATTTTCAGTCATTCTTCTAGTATCGGTTATTCTGGTCTATGTGACTTTTGCATTGATGCGAGTGTCCGGTGATATTTCACGAGAACTAGAAGACTATTCACATAAGCAATATTTTAAGTAATTATCAAAAAGGAGAACAAAATGGAAATCATGAATGAAGTTAAGAAAGTTGTGTTAGCTAGTGCTATTTTAACAGGAGCTGTTGGTGCAACTAATCAAGTTCTTGCGGAAGAGGTGAAACCTTTAGAGCCAATTTTGGGTAGCGAACAGCAGGGAACTAATCAAGAAGTAATAACAGCAGCTGATGTGGCTATTTCACAAGACCAAGTTGATAAGGCGGAGTCAGCTGTTAAATCCCAAGTGGAAATCACAAACGCAGCTCAAACAGAGGTGACTGTTGCCGAAAATGCAGTCAAGGACACTACAGTAGCGGTTACTCAGGCAGAGGAAGCTGTTAAGGAAGCTACTCCTGAAAATATCCAGCAGGCAAAAGCTAGTGTATCCGCAAAAGAGGGTGCTGAGAAGCAAGCTCAAGATGATTTGAAAACTGCGGAAGCTACACAAAAGCAAGCTGAAAAAAGTGTGACTGATCAGGAAGCGAAAGTTACCGAAGCTACAAGCAAGCTGGCTGACAAAGAGGGAGAAGTGACAGCTGCAGAGCAGGTCGTAGCTGAAAAGCAGGCTATTCTTGACGGAACAGGAGTTGCAGACGTTGTTGCCAAAGCTGAAACTGCCAAAAACAACTTAAAAGCCAGCAAAGAGGCAGTTTCACAGGCTCAAACAGAATTAACGGCTGCCAAACAAGCTGATGCTCGACGTGATTCCGAATTGAAAGAGGCGGAAAGCGAGGTAAGAGCTACAGAAGCAGATAAGCTGACGAAAGAACAGGCATTAGCTCAAGCAACGGCACAGGCGGATCAAACCGAAGCTCAGTATCAAGTTGCTAAAGAGAAGCTATCCAAGACTCAAAGTCTGCTGGATAGTTTGAAAACCAGCTCTATCACCTATCCTGCTGGATATGCTGAAGCTTTAAAAGCCTACTTCAACAATCCCACAGAAGAAAACTCAAACAAACTGCAAGAAATTGCTAAGAAAGGCATGATTGCTGCTGGATTTAGTTCGCCGGATGGCGGTAAGACTTATTATAGCAATCCAGCTTCTCCATTTAAACCAAGCGAAGCTGATAAGAAGGTGATGATTCCCGATGTCAATAATTTATCATCTGAGATTCAAGAAGCATTGGCTGCATTTAATGCACAATTGATCAATGATTTCCGCCGGTTGATGGGGACGGATGATATTCCAGTTCTGGTGAATCGAGATATGCAAAAAGTCGCTCAGAAAGCGACTCAGCTGTCCACTAATCAATACGGACATGATCAGGATGCTTTAAATACTGCCGCTAAAGAAGTCGGACTGGTTCAAGGGAACCAAGGTTTGCTCTCGGAGAATATTGGGTATCAAAGTCCGAGTGATGTAGTGACACTAGCTGATCTGAAACAACAAGCTTACAATAATCTGGTTATGATGATGTTTTACGATAAGCATGCTGATTGGGGTCATGCACTAAACTTTTCAGGACTGGATCGGGAGTCGGTCATGTTGCAGTATATCGGTGTGTCAACTCGGAAGTTGGATCGTGGGTTAGTAGCTATGCACTATGTGGGTACAGATGCCAAAACTATTGATTTGCTGAAAAATCGTCTGCATCAGGATGTTAAGATTGACACGAAGAACAACGTGGCTAGCATCGAGGATCAAATTAAAGCTGCTCAAAAGTCTCTAGCACAAGCGCAGACAAGCTTTACTGCTGCAAAGGGTGCTAATGAGGCAACACAATCTAAAAAGGCACAAGCTCAGTTAGCCTATGAAGAGGCAAAATTTACCGCTGAAAAAGCAGTGGCTCAGCGTGCTGCTATTCAAAACACAGCCTTAAAAACACCTGAAGCGGAAGCAAAATTAGCTCAGGCAGAAGTAGAACTGGCAAAAGCTGACTCAGAAAATAAGAATGCTCAAGCAGCGTTGGCTCAACTGAATGCGGATGTTCAGACTAAACGGAAAGTACTTGAGTCAGCAAAAGAAAAGTTGGTCGAAAAACAAGCTGAACGGAAAACATTGAATGAAGCTCTAATGGCTGAAAAAACGATATTAGCAACGAAACAAGCTGAACTTGTTAGAACGAAAGAAGTCGTTACCAATCATCAAAAAGCACTCGAAAAAGCTCAAAAGGAGTTGAAAGCATCAAAAGAACGGGTAGAAATCTTGCAAAATGCACCTGAAATTTTAGAAAAGGCAAAAACAGCCCTTGCGAGTGCTCAAGAAGTACTGAATGAAAAGAAATCAGTGCTTGAAGTAGCACAAGCCAAACTAGAAACTGCAAAAGCAGTTCAAAGCAAAGTAGTTGCAGCTCACAAAGAGTTGGTATCTGCTTATCGTGCTTATTTAGCAGCGCAAAAAGAAGCTGAGCACCAAGAAAAGTTAGCCGCTCAAAAAGCAAGTATTGAGCAGGCTGGAGGAAATCCGGTTCCAGTAGTTCAAAACGGCAAGATTGTGAAGTATGTGCAAAAACAAGCCAATAATCAGACAGCGAAAGTTACTAATCCGGTTTATCAAGCTCCTGCTGTGTCCAGATCAACTGGCTTGCCTAAAACAGGTGAAGAACTTTCAAGCCTCGGGCTGTTTGGAGTAATAACCATTTCTCTTTTGAGTTTCTTGCGAATCAAACGAAAATCTGAGGTAAATTAATTCGGCTAAAGTCATCAAGATTTCTTGGTGGCTTTTTAATTGGAGGTGTCAGATTGTTTTTAAAGAATTTGTTGAAAAAGTCTGATGGTGTGTTTGTTAAAGCAGATAAATATCAGGATCAGATAAAGATGGAAAAGCGATTGAAATTTTTAATTGGAAAGAGGAAGAAATGAAAATTGTACATTTTAGGGCGAGAGCCCCTTCGAATTATATCGAAAATAAATAAGAATACTATATTAAAAACTAAAGGAGAAATCATGAAATCAAATCTTGATACAAAGGCCTACGGGTCTATCAGAAAAACAAAACGTTGGGGAACCTGTGGTGTGATTCTTGGCTTAGCTGCCCTGATGGGAACTGCTCAGATTGCGCAGGCAGATGAGGTGACAGATGCAACATCGGTAGCCGTTGCCAATACCGCTTCTAACTTGAAAGACTCACAGCCTGCGCCAACAGCTGAAAATCAAGCTGCTATCCAGCAGGCAAATCAAGCAGAAGGTTCTGTTTCCTTGTCTAACAACACAGAAACTCTTGAGGAGGCAGTAGCTAAAGCTCAAGCAGAAGGTGTCAACGTGGTAAAAGATGCCACAGTGGATAAAGGAGTAACAACGAATCTTGAAGCGACGCAGCAAGCTCAATCTGAAATTGCAGCAGCTCAAAACGAGCAGAAGAAGCAGATTGATCAAACGACTTCTGACTATGTGAGTCAAAAAAAGGAACAAAAACAGGTAGCTGATACAGCTATTGCTAATAATAAGGTAATCAGAGCTGAGAACCAAGCACTTCAGGCTGCCTATGAGCAAGCGAATGATGCAGCTGAAAAGACTCAGGAAGAGTTAAAGAAGAGCAAGGAAGCGGTGAAGAAGGAATTCCCAGATGATAAAATCACCGAAACAACGAAAAACATTACGGTAGATCCAAATTCCAAGGCCTCTTATGATCAGTACAAGCAGACCGTGCTTTCTGTCCAAAAATCCAATCAACAAGCTATTTTGGACCATGCTTCTAAGGTGAAGAAGAATGCTCAAGATCTTGCCGAACGCAACCAGAAAGCAAAAGACAAAGTGGATGCGGAAAACAAAGTGATTGAAACCGAAAATAAAAAAATCATAGATGATCAGAAACGCTATGAAAAGGAATTAGCTGAAGCTGAGAAAAATAAGGTAAAGGATGGCTACGCTACTGAAGTAATCAAAAAATTCTTGATTTTTGGCCGTGAAAACACGAAGAATGCTAAACTTGTGAGTGTTAAAGGGGCAGAGTTTGTTTCTCAGAAGAAATACTGGGAACAGGTTGATGCAAAAGGCGGTAATGTCTTTAATGTGATTGGTACTAATTGGGATAATTTGGTTACTAATGATGCCAAAGAAGCGACTTCAGCAACCAGCGGCAGTATCTTGGGCCGTCTTGCTGTAGGGCAGACAGCAGTTGCTCGATATGAGGGATTGGATGCTTCTTATGATGGTAAAAAAATTGTAGCCGCCGAATTCCAATATACGGCTAAAAAGGCTAATAGCCAATATGGAAAGATCAATCTGAATTTCGAGGGAAATCCTACATCGACAATTCTTGCCGGAACGCTGGCAGGTAAGGAAGGTTATGAGCTTGACGTAGAGGTTCGATATTTTGGGGAAGATGGAAAGGAAATTCTTCCAGTAAAAGGGAAACCATTCCTTTATTCAGTTGCTTCTATGAATTCTTATGGTGAAGGAACATCACACGTTGAATATGCTCGTATTTCTTCTGATGACAAGTTCATTCCAATTAACGGATCTAAGGTGAATCGCTATGGTGATTTGGTTTATTCTAAAGCCAATTTGGAAGATCTGGATTCTTTAGGTTTGGATAAGCCGTGGGATCGTGAAGATAGTCCGTATGCTTACAAAGGAGCTGGTATTGTTTCGACAGATAAACGAATTAAATTTAGTTTCGGTGTTGAAACTAATGGTCAAGAAAGTGGAATTGTTTCGCAGTGGTTTGCTTTTAATACTGATTTTAAGAGTACATCTGTTACTCCTCCGAGCCCAAATAAGGTTAAACCTCTTAAACCATTTACTCCGGAAACTTTAAAACCTTCTGAGTTGAGTTTGCAGTCGGTAGCTTTGCCTCCTAAGCCACAACCTAAACCGGAAGAAAAGGTTCCAGGAAAGCCACAGCCGCCAACGGTACATTACAACGACTATAAGCTTTCCGCACAGCCACAGATTAAAAAATCTGTCCAGAATGCGGATGGTGTGGATGTTGATGGGAAATATGTGGCTAAAAATAGTCTGAATAAATGGATTCTTAACGTAGAAGCTCTTCCTGCTGGTCGCCCTAAGACGACTAGTCTAATGGCAGTTGATCCAACTCCAAGTGGCTTTAAACCTGAAGTCGATCTGATCAAGAAGGACAATCCAAATTGGGAGATTGCTTTTGATCAAAACAATAAACTCACCCTTAAAGCAACAGAAACTTTGCTGAAGGCGGTTAATGGGGATCTAAGCAAGGCTTATAAGATTGCTCCATTCGTTTACTGGGGAAGGCCGCAAAATGATGCGGCTGACTATGTAAACGGCTTTGAGCTGGTAGTAAATGGCGGCAAGGATAAGGGCGGTTATACTCGCAAGAGTAATATCGTGAAAATCTCAACTCCAGGGAAAAAGAATCCAGATCCGACTAAGCCAAATACTCCTAAGGATCCAAACCGTACCGCAATTCAACCTGAAAAGCATAATTATAATGCCGAAGGTAAAATCGTAGATGGAAAGGCTATGGCTCCTGAAGCGACCAATCACTATGTCTCTAAAATGACTAACCTTCCATACAAGGGAGATCAATCAGCTAAGGAAGCGATTCAACGTGGCTTTGGCTTCATTGAGGATTATCCGGACGAGGCGGTAAATCCTCTGGAAAGCCAATTCAAAGTTCGGGATGCAGAAGGCAAGGAAGTCAATGGACTCAAGATGTACCATGTGCTTTCGAAAGATTCTTTGACTGGTTCACTGAAGAAGATGGTAGAAGATTCTGGGATTTCTCCAACAGGAGCTTTCTATATGTGGGTGGCTGAGAAGCCATCTGAATTCTATCAGGCCTATATCCAGAAAGGGATGGATCTTTACTTCCATACTCCTATGAAAAACAAGGCTGGATTTACAGGTGAGTACAAAAACCAGGTGCATCAGATCCAGTTCGGAAATGGTTACTACTCGAATATCGTGAAGAACCATGTTTCTATTCCAAAACCAGACAAGGTTAATAAGGATAAGGCTGGTACGGTGATCAATGGCAAGACCTTGACTCCAGACACCGTTAACTACTATGAAGTGAAGCTGGACTATTCTAAATATAAGGGAATTGAGCCGGATAAGTCCTTTATCAAAAAAGGTTTCTTTGGGGTGGATGACTTCCCAGAAGAAGCACTGGACATTGATCAGTCAGGAATTCAGATGCTGGATGAAGACGGAAAAGAAGTTAAAGGACTTTCTTCTAAGATCTACTCTAGCCTGGCAGAAGCCCCAGAAGAGGTTCAAAAAGCATTTAAAGCTAAGAACAAATCTCCGAAGGGTGCCATTCAAGTCTTTAGCGCAGATGATCCGGAAGCTTTCTTTGAATCTTATGTTAAGACTGGAAAGGTCATTACCTTACGAGTTCCAATGAAGATCAAGAAAGAGTTTGCGGAAAAAGGTGGCGAGTATCAGAATACAGCTTATCAGATTGATTTTGGTCAGCTGTATGAAACGCCAACAGTCATTAACCAGGTTCCAAAACCAAATCCAGAACCAAAACCGGAACCAAAAACTCCTGAAGGTCGTCCTCAACAACCAATTGTTACGACAGAACGGAGCTTGCCAGCAACAGGGGAACACGCTTCTGCAGAATTGCTGCTGGCTGGTTTGGCAATGGCTGGTGCTGCTGGCTTAGTCTATGGCAAACGTAAGAAAAAAGAGGCTTAGAAAGCTTTAAGCTCCTTTAAATTAATCTATTTTTATGGTATAATAACGGTAAATCGTGAAGGAGAAGCATTATGAAATTTGGGAGTGATTTTTCTTGGTTATGGGTAGCCATCATTAGAATATTTACGGCTCCTTTATATATCGTACTGTGGTGTATAAATTTCATAAAATCAGTCTTTGGGGTTATTGTTCTTTGGATAGTAGGTAAATGCTGCGTTGGATTAACTCTGCTTTTACCTTTCTGGCTCTTGATTGATGTCTTACACTGGGTCAGTCCTTCAGTAGGAGATGATATTTTCCGGTGGTATGGAATTCATGTTATGGGCTTTGTTCAACGTGCTTGGATTAATGGTGCAGTTCGTGAATTTCCAATTCCTGCAGGTGGAACTAATTTCTTACCTTATCCAGGTATCGAAGTTCCAATTATGATTATTCTGGCTCTTCTTGTAGCGACTCTTCGAACGATTTATCGTGAGGAATTTGATTAACTTTAAAAATAGAAAAGAATTGTGTTAAGCGCTGTAGAATTTCTACAGTGCTTTTTGTTTTGAAAAATAGAAAATACATGAGGTAAAATAAAAATGGAAATTATTACAAAAATTATTACTGGTCTAGGCGTAGTCGGAACAATTACAGGTCTTATTTGGATCTGGAATGGTTCAGTTGACTACATTCAAGGGAGAAAGAATAAAGACAAGCAACGTCAAGATGATGGCGCTGATTCTATGACGAATGGTACATTCTTGGCCGTTATTTCTGTAGGGATTGCGGCCGCAATTGTTGCAACCTTGTCTCAGTTAAAATTTTAGGAGTGGCCTATGAATTTAAACATCGGAGAGCTAACTAGTTCTCTTGCCAATTACAGTTCTGGTACTAACCAAGCTGTAACTTTGATGGCTGATGCTGTCCGACCTATTGGGTATATCCTTTTAGGTCTTTTTTTCTGGTTTGAAATGGCATCTTGGTCACAAATGGTAAAGACAAGAGGCGGTGCTCTGACTCAAAAGATTTGGTTAGAAGCCTTGATGAAGTATCTATTTGCTTTAATCTTGATTGCAGCCTCATCGCAGATATGTGATGCCATTCTGGAGTTGCTTAATATTGTAGTAAAGGTGATTGCTCATGTAGTGCCCTCACAACTTGATAAATATCAATATGCACAAGGAGCTGTCAAAGGCTGGTTTGAAAAAATGATTTTTGGGCTAGTTGGTGGTTTAACTGAATTTATTGCCAATATTACGCTTGGAATTATCATCTTTTTGCGGTATTTAGATTTATATATGCTCAAAGCCTTGGCACCATTATTAGTAGCGTTCTTTATGATGGATTCTTTACGCTCTGTTACGATTAACTTCCTGAAATATTTTGCGGCTTCTGCCTTTATTGGAGTTGTTCTAATTGTAGTATCTGTTGTATATAATAGTTTAGTTACTACAGATATGTTAAAAGTTGCTTCAGGAGCTAGCGGAAGTTGGGGGACTGCCTTCTCATCAATTGCCAAAGGGGTTATATATATTTTTGCGATTGTCGGAAGTAGTCGAAAAGCCAAACAGCTTTTAGGCGTGTAGGATATGTTGGGTATGTAAATGGTATGACTTTTTTGATGGAAAGGAAAATAGTTGAAAAAAATTGGCTCAGAATTTTTAAGAGAATTTGAAACAGAAGATAGACCAATTCTATTCGGTCTAACCGCTAGAATGATGGTCTTCTATTTGTGTTTAGTAATAGCTGTCGCAGGAACAGTTGCTATATATTTTCTTGGTTTACCTGATTGGTACATTTATCTTTGGGATGCTCTATTTGTGGTTCCTGGGGCAATGTACGGTATGGGAATGACCAAGCGGATGCGGATTAAAGAAAAAATCAATTTCTTTTTCCGAATTCAGACTCGAAACTACGAAACTAACTTTGGAAAGGTAGGAAGTTATACAAAAGATGAGTTTATTCAAAAGCAAAAGAGAAAAACTAGAAATCGCGGAAAAGAAAAAAATTGAACGCTTGCGCCGTCAAATGAAACCGACCACGCAAAATACGCTCAATTATACTACGCTGCATGAAGACGGACTGATGCACATTGCCCGTGAGAAGTATTCTCGCAGCTTTAAGCTGGGAGATGCCTCTTACTCGACAGCTCAACAAGATGAAAAAGAGGGAATCATCGATACAACGATGGATGCTCTTAATTCTCTGGATGAAGGCAGTAACTATCAGCTCTTAGTCATTAATCGCCGAGTGTCTGACAATTCCTTACAGAATATCTTGTTTGAAGAAACGAACGATGGATTTGACGATTATCGTGAAGAGCTGAACGAGATGATTAAGGAACGGTTTACGACGCACGCAAATAATTTTGAGGTGCATAAGTATGTGACCATTTCAACGAATGCTGATGACCGTAAGCAAGCTCAGCTTCTCTTGCAGGATATTGGGGTTTCCCTAGCTACTCAGTTCCAGGAAGCAGATATTACATTTAGGGAGATGGGGGGCTTAGATAGACTGAAAGTCTTTTCTGAACTATTACGAGATAATCCGTATGTCAATTTTGACTACAAAGAAATTGCTCTATCAGGTTTATCTACCAAGTCTTTTATCGCTCCGCATAGAATTGAATTTCAGGAAAAACGGATGGTGATCGATGGTCGATGGTGCAAGGTGCTCTATGCACGCCGCTATCCTAACTGGATGTCTGATCGTCTCATTCGGGATTTGACAACACTTGGGCTGGAGCTGGCTATTACGATCCATGCAGAGCCGTATGAAAATGTAGAAATCTTAGGGAAGATTGATGATGCGGAAACAGATGCAGAAATCGGGAAACTTCGCTCTAAGCGGAAAGCTGCTCAATCCGGTATCTTTGATGATGCGGTGGTTGCAGGTCGTGACCAAGAAATCTCAGAAGCTACTAAGAAGTGGCGAGATGAGATTACTGAATATGATCAGAAAATCTTCTCTGGCTTGATTGCAGTCTACTTCAAGGCGGATAGCCTAGAAGAGCTGGAACGTAACGAACAGAAAATCAAACGAGCTGGCCGGAAACTTGGTGTGGAGTTTGAAGATCTCTATTATTACCAGGAAGAGGCTTTGAATACGATTTTGCCTATTGGGGAGTGCTTCCTGAACGTGAAGAAAAACTTCATGAGGAAGATGACAACCGCTAACATAGCGACGCAGGTACCCTTTACTAACGTAGACTTGAAATCTGATAGTCCTCTAGCCCGTTATTATGGGCAAAATCAGTTGTCCAATAATATCATAACATTGGATCGGAAACGGGATCTGAATACAGGTTCTGGTGTTGTATTAGGTTCTTCTGGATCTGGTAAATCCACTACAATCAAGGGGGGAGAAGTCATTCCAACTTTGTTAAAATATCCAGAGGATCGGGTAATTATCGTAGACCCAGAAGATGAATACTCGGATATTGGCCGAGCTTTCGGCGCTCAGATGGTTGATATAGCAGTCGGTTCCAAAACGCATATCAATCTGTTGGATCTGCCAGATCTGGATCGGCTGGCTGAGGAAGATGATGATCCAATCGGGGACAAAGCGAACTTGCTGATGGGCTTGTTTGAATCCATTCTATCTGAGGTGACAGATGCCCAGATTGGGATTATTGACCGGGTAACTGGCTTGACCTATGAGCGCTATTTGACTGATGATTATACGCCAACGTTAAAAGAGTGGCACCAGGTCTTGAAGGAGCAGACGGAGGAAGAAGCTCAGGATCTAGCTCTTGCAGTAGAAACCTATACAACTGGTTCTCAAGACATTTTTGCTCATCATACTAACGTGGATCTCAATCATCGCTTTGTTATCTTTAACCTGAAGAAATTGTCACATAAACTAAAACCGTTCGCATTGATGGTTATTCAGGATTACATTTGGAATCAGATTGTAGAAAATCAAGGGAAACGTACCACTTGGGTTTACTTTGATGAAATGCAAATCCTATTTAAAAACAAGGCACAAGCAGATTTCTTTACTACATTGTATTCACGGATTCGGAAATACGGTGCGATTCCAACTGGCATTACTCAGAACGTGGAAACGCTAGCCGCTGTTGAAGAAGGACGTAAGCTACTGTCCAACAGCGAGTTCATGATTTTGCTTAAGCAAAAGCCACAAGATTTGGCGGTCTTGAAAGAAATTGTCAATCTGACAGATAAGCAAATTCGCTATTTGGCTCGCCCTAAAGCTAAAGGAACGGGGTTAATTGTGGCCGGGCCGATTGTAGTACCGTTTGAAAACCCAATTCCTAAGCATAGCAAGCTCTATGATTTAGTCGCAACGGACGCTTAGGAGGCTGATTATGGATCAGGAAAACGGCAGACCAAAGACAATCGGTCATAGGCTGGATCAGAAGCTGGAAACAGTCCGGAAGAATTATCTAACTGTGACAAAAGAAAGCGAAAAGCAGATGAGCAATCTTCAATCACAGACCCGTTCTAAGCGCCAGTTGGTAAAAAAGAGTCATAGCCAATTCCGAGCTTCTAAGGACAAGGTCAACAAAATCCGAAAAGAGTACAGGAATGTCCAGAGACAAGGAAAAGCGCTTGGCAAAGAAGGAAAGGCACTTAGTCCAGAAGAAGTCAAGAAGCAGGCATTTCTCAAACAAGAGTTGGATAAGGCAAAATTAGAGAAGAAAGTCTCTAAGAAAACCTTTAAAGCTGCTCAAGAGGCTAATGGTGGTTCTCGGAAAAAGAAGCTTTTTCGAGCTGCTAAACAGGCCGTGGAGCGAAGTGCCAGCCATCAAGCCAGCTCTGCAGCGCATCAGGATGATACACTTTCAGATATAGCACGAGCTAAGTATCAGTACCAGGATGTCCAGATTCAGGGCAGGCGAGTTAAAACGATTGGGAAGTACAGTGGCAAGCTTGGCGAAGGAGCGATTAAATCTAGCTATAGCCTTGGAAATAGACTTTATAACAAGGCGAGAGGTCGTGGCTTTACCCGTACTCCAAAAGAGTTTTCTTGGGAAGGCAGGCTGGCTCGTCGTATTCAGGCTTACAAGAAACGCTTGGCTGGTTCTAAAACTGGTAAAGCTGCAAGGAAGGCTAGAAAAGCCTATCGTGTAGGCTCTAAACCGATCAGAGCTATTGTCAAAAATCCGTTTAGCTTAAAGGCCTATTTGATTGCTTTTGGTCTGCTTTTGTTTCTGGCCATACTTGGCATTGGAAGTTCAGGAATCACCCGTCAGGATGAATTCGATATGAATGATACTTGGCTGTATTTTACGAAGCTGGACAGAGAAAAGTCCAATGATAAGGTTGATTATTGGACAAAGATTGATGATCCACTCTTGTACTTAAATTATAAGTATGATGATATAACGGATAAGCTGCAGATAGACGGCAATAAATATTTTTCAAAAAACACTCTAGGAAAAACGTATTTGGATGCTTTATGGAAGGATTTGAATGGAGATAAAGACAATCTTAAAACAATGGAAGAGCTTTACACCAAGAATAATCTTTATAAACTGGATAAGGACGAGCTAGAAGAATATAAACAACTCTTAGAAATTGCTAGAGATAGTGGAAAATATATGCTGCTGCAGGAACTGGAGAATCCGTTTTATAAGGATGATCAACCAGAAGCACAGAATCCTATTCAGATTATTGAGCGCTTTGGTTACAAAAATAAAACGGAAGTCTTTAATGGATCTGTTTTGCAAGCAACTGGTGGACAAACCTTACTTGCCGTTTTAGATGGGAAAGTGGAAGTCAAAGGCAATGATGTAGAAATCAGCGATCAGGATTCCAAGTTTTTGTATAAGAACGTAGATACGATACGCTATAAAACAGGAGATCAAGTCAAGACCGGTGATATTATTGGGAAAGTATCTCCTAAAGGCAATCAAACCGTCTACTACCAAAAACTAGAACCTGATCGAGCCAACCAGAAAGATAAAGACGGAAAGGTGAAGAAGAGCTGGACTTATGTCAATGTCGGATTTTACTTTCAGCAGGTAGAATACACACAGGCGACGTCGGTTGTCAGTGATATTGAAGCATCTGGAGACAAAGGAAAGCGTGCTAGAGCCTTTGCGGATTTGATCAAAAAGAATATACCTGGGGCAACTGATGAAGGTATTGCAGCCGTGATGGGAGGCTTTGATATTGAAAGCTCCATCACTTTTAAACGCTATGAAACGGATTACTTGACGAATAACCAATTTGATAAGGTGGCAAAAGAGCCAACAGCTGAAAACCTAGTTGGCAACTGGGGAGCTTTTCAGGCAATGTACCCGACTTTGCCTCTAAATGAAGGAGGCTACTTGGTCAATGGTTTGCACTATATCGGGATTGGGATTGGTCAATTTACGGGGCCACGTGCTCTTGCACTGTGGAACTTTGCTAAGGCTATGAATGGAGATATTTGGTCTGCAGAGGTTCAAACCAAGTTCTTGCTGGAGGGTGACGATCCAACTAGACGGGCAGCTTTTAGAAGAGTTGTCACTTCAACTGGATCTGTAGAAGCACTCACAGAGGACTTTTTGAGCTCCTGGCTAGGAGTTCCAGGAAACAAGCTCTTAGAAAGGCAATCAGCCGCACGGCAATGGTTGAATTTCTTAAAAAATAAGGGAGGTTCTACAGGAATTTCTAGTAAACAAGTCCCAGCAGAATATAAGGATAAACTTCCTCATGGGCTACCTTCTGACCAAGCAATTTTACCAGGTCAAGGTTATCCAGGCAATGCGTATGCACTAGGAAACTGCACATGGTACGTCTATAATCGCTTCAAACAGATTGGGATTCAACTGTATCCTTATCTTGGTAATTCTAACCAATGGGTTGATAATGGCCGAGCTCAAGGATATGAAATCTCAACGACCCCTAAGCCAGGTTCTGCAGTTGTCTTTATGCCTGGTGTAGCTGGGTCATCACCTATTTATGGTCACGTTGCGTTTTGTGAGTATGTCAATAGTGATGGCAGCTTCCTCGTTTCAGAAATGAACTATGGTGGTTTATATATCATGAATTGGCGTACCTTAACACCACAATCAGGAATCTATTTTGTAACCCCTAAATAAGAAAGGAAAAGAATGTATAATCAAAAGTTAATCAAACTAGCAAAGGGCATCCTTATAGGAGCCGGTGCTGTTTTCTGTATTTTATTGGGCTATTCTGTTGCACAGGTGCAACAGAATTTCACACATAATGGTCAGAAGCAGGAACAGGTAAAACAACATAAAAAAGAAAAGGAGCAGAAGCAAGCTTCTCTTTCTGAAAAACAGGTCAAAGATTTTCTAATCGCTTACTATACTAAGAAGGATTTGGAAGAAAACCGACCACGATATAAGCCTTTTATGACTGAATCAATGTATCAGGAAGCCATTCAAGAAGAACAGAAACCAGTCAACCAAACCTATAAAGGGTATGTGGTTGACCAAGCTTTTGAATCAGGTTCTATATATATTGATAAAGAACATAAAATTGTTTTGGCTCAGGTTCAATACACTAGTACAACCCTAACGGAAAAAGATAACCGAGATTCCAAGGGGATTACTGGAACAACTAAGGTCACTATCCGGCTGACCTATGTAGAGCAAGACGGGAAGCTATTAATCAATAATATTGAGCCAATCGTGTTGGCTGAAGCCAGGGGGCAGGGGATTGGAACCTATACAGATACTAGCAGTCCTAGCTCAGCTCCAGCTAACTCTTCTGATCAAACAACTTCGTCTAGTAGTCAATAAGGAGAATTAGATGAATAAGAAAATAACTCAACTAGAAAATAAGCTTGACAAAATCAGAAAAGATAAAGCCAAAGCGCAACAACAAAAAGAAGACGCAGATCACAAAATCAAAAAGTGCATAGCTCAGGAAAAGGATATGGAAGCTCAGCTTTTCGTTGCTCTTTCAGAAGAAAGCGGCCTATCTTATCAGGAAATGAAGGAACTAATCCTTCCAGCACAATCAACTAATCAAGGAGTGAACCATGTATAAAATTATCAACCAACTAACGAAACAAGAAGAAGACTTTGAAAATCGAGATGATCTTCTCTCTAAACTTGAAATCATCAATGAGCGGATGAAGAGCAATAACATAAATGGTAGTTATCTGCTCTACTCTTTATCTTCCGACGGTGAAATTTTACAAGAGCTGACTTTGACGATTCCTTTTGTGGGAATTATTGATCAGTTGCTGGAAAATTTTGGTACAAGTGGTCGGAAGAAAAAGAAAGGACTACTTGATTTTTTGGCGAGGCATAAAAAGAAGTCCTCTAAACCTAAGCTGACCGTAGATCCGGAGGAGAAAAATGATGTAACAGCACAAGAAGCGGATCTTGAACGTGATAGAATTGCCAAGTTGGTGACAGGCAATTCGGAACCTGAAAAGTCTGAAACGCAAAATGAAGCTTCAGGAACTTCTTCTGAATGGACTACGGATGATTTTAGTCGATTGGATGCTGAAGAAGAGGGAGTAAAGGACGAACAAGTAGAGGCTTCACAAGATAAACCTGCACAAGAAGCGGTACCTGTCGTTGAAAAATCTGTCCAGGAAGGAATCTCAAAGATTCCTGATAAACAAGAAGTTAAGCGCCCTATTGAGCCTTCTTTTCCACTTTCTCATACGACTACAGTTGATATGACCTCAGAGGTTATTGATAGCTTTGAGGTTCAGACAATCACTTATAAGCAATCTATCAAAAATAAAATTCATTCTAACGAAGATTTTATCAGCGAGGCGAATGAAGAGATTGTGGAGTGCCAAAACAGAATCAATGAGCTGCAGCAGAAGATTCTTGCTAAGGAAGCCCAAGCTGCTAAACTGAAGGATATTTATTTCAAAATTGATGAGGTGAGCTAAAATGGAACAAGAACAAGTGGTAGCCCAGTTAGGACGGGCAACTCTTGTGACAGGAGAGGTACTTTTAAAGGGGCTCTTCCTGGTATGCTCTAAAGCAGTAGAGATCTACCAGTTCCAAGGTGAAAATACCCACTTTACCGGTGAGGCAGACTGGAATAAATTCATGGCAACAGCGGATAGCAAAGAAGTCCAGCAATTACTACAAAATGAAGTCAATCTCGAGGCGGTTCGGAAAGAACTAGGCCAATACGGGATTGGCTTTTCTTTTTATACCCACCCGGACGGTAAGACAACCCTTGCTTTCAACGCAAAAGATAAGGGGGTAGTGGAGCAAGCTTTTAAGGATGTCCTAGAAGGTATCACAAGAGATCCAAAAGGCTTCAATGAGCGGAACCTTAAAAATGGGAAAACCACCTCTTTTGAAGAGAAATTAAAGCATTTCAAGGCGGTTGAACAAGAAAAAATTCATTCTCTGCAGGTGAAGATTCATACCAAGGAATTTGTCCTTCCAGAAAACATTGAACCCCATATTGGAGGAAAAGTGAAGTGATTACAGAAAAAAAGAAACGGCGATTTAGACCGTATTTGTTATTAGGAATTGGCTTATTCTATCTTTTTCATTGGCTCTTTAAGCTTTGGCTATTAGCTCCAGCTACAGATCCAGTAAAGGATATATTTGGATTGGGAAAGATTAACTGGATGAGCGATCATTTAGGAGATAAAGCCTGGTTTGATTTTCAATTCACTCCAGCTTCTTTGTTGGCTGGTCTAGGCGGTTTTTTGATTGCTTTTCTTCTATATTTGAGAGTATCGGATACAGGTACGTACAGGTATGGGGAGGAGCATGGGTCGGCACGTTTTGCGACGAAAGATGAATTGCTGCGCTTCCGAGACGCAGAGCCTGAAAAGAATATGATCTTTACACAGAATAGCCAGATGGGACTATTTAATAGCCGATTGAGCTATGAAAATCAGATTAATAAGAATGTCTTAGTTTATGGAGGTACCGGGGATTCAAAGACTCGAAGCGCTGTTAAACCGAATATTTTACAAGGGAACTCTAGCTTTGTGACGACAGATACCAAAGGGATTTTGATTCATGAAACGGGAAAATCCCTTGTAGAAAAAGGATATAAGATAAAAATCTTTGATTTAATTACTTTCCTGAATTCAGACGGCTTTGATGTATTCAAATATATCCATAATGAAATGGATATAGACCGAGTATCAGAGGCCATTACAGAGTCGCTAAACAGAAATGGTCATGAAAGTGATCCTTTCTGGCCGGCGGCCAATAAGCTTCTGATGCGTTCTTTAATCGGCTATCTCTATTTTGATAGCCAGTTAGATCACTATATGCCAAACCTGGGGCAGGTTACGGATATGATTCGAGAATTGAGACGAAATCATCCGGACGCAGAGAGTCCGGTTGAATTGATGTTTGAAGATTTGGAAAGAAGATGGCCGGGGAATTATGCCTGCAGACAATGGGCTTTATTTAATAAAAACTTTGATGGTCAGACAAGGGCTTCTGTCTATGCTATTTTTGCGACCACTTTCTCGGTATTTGATCATGAACAGCTGAGAAAGATTATTGAAAAAGACACGCTGGAGATTGAAAAATGGAATATAGAAAAGACTGCTGTTTTCATTCATATTCCAGAAGTCGATCCAGCCTATCAGTTCTTGTCAGCGTTGCTATTTAGTACACTCTTTGATGTGATGATGAAGACTGCAGATGCCATCTTGTTAGGTGAGCATCCAACAAAGACTAAGAAAGACTTATTACATGTCCAGGTATGGGCGGATGAGTTTGGCCAGATTGGGAAGATTCCTAACTTACCACCGATCATCTCTGTTATTCGGTCACGGGAAATCTCTATTAAAATGATGGTTCAGTCTCAAAGTCAGATCGAAGTGTTGTACGGTAAAGAGAATACGAAAACGATTGTAAATAACTGTGGAGGTATTCTCTATTTGGGGTCTAATGACTTAGATACGCTCAAGTATTTATCTGAACGATCTGGTAAGCAGACTTTAAATGATCAGAATTATAGTGAGAGCAGGGGAAGGAACGGCAGTAGCTCTAAACAGAACTCTAAAATTGGTCGGGAATTGTTGACACCGCATGAGGTTGCCACAATTGGAACAACTGAAGCCCTACTCTTCCTATCCAAACAAAATGTCTTTCGGGATCAAAAATTTAACCTGGATACGCATCCGAGAGCCTATCTGTTAAGCAATGGCCCAGATGATGAAAACTGGTATCGCTACAAGCGCTATCTGAGTGATATTGATGAGTGGAAAGACCAGGTTGGGGAAGAAAATGTTATTCGTCTTGGGATTGAGGAAGTCATGGAAGCCCCTCTTAAAGTAGGCTAGAAAGGACTTTTAATGATATAATAAGATGAAAGTACTAAAGGAGGGATGGTATGGCTGTTTCAAAGTTTTATGCAGTATGGCGGAAAGAATCCGGAGAAGAAGAGATTGTGAATGCTTTTCAAGCACTTGAACTGAAGGGACGTGCACAGATTGTCACGACACCGAAAGCACAAGCGACTCTTTTTGATTTGGAAACGGATCTGAAAGTTAATCCCAATAATGGTAAAAATAATAAAGGGCAACCATTCTTTAGTTACTATCCAGGCGAAGAGAGTCCATTGGCAAATCAAAAAGGTAGCTTTGAATATTCTTCTGAGCTTAATGTCTTTATCGAGGCTTTTAAGACAATTAAGAAATTCCAGATTGGATATGGGGATCAAACTGCTTATATTTTTCCTAAAGCTATTTCTCCTATGCGGCGTGTAGTGTTTGAAGATGAAGACTTTGTTATTCTAAAACTCTTGATTGATATTGATGAGACTTATCCTTATTCTGAATACTACCGTTTAAATGGTCAACTAGGTATCGAATTTTATAAAACGAGTAAACCAGAACCTGTTAAACGGATAAAATTAGCTAAAGAAGGCATTCCCTTATTTGAAGCCAAAGCTCACTTCCCTAAATCTACTAAAATTTATGTTCCTGAAGAATTTACTTCACCTGAACAGGTTAAAAGTGTGGCAGATAGAGTGAGGGAAGTTTATCAGGAAAGAAACTATAAACTGTACGGGAATTTTGATAAATACCATTTAGAAGCATTTGTCTTTTTAGATGATAATGAAAGGAAGCACCAAACTTTGAAAACTTACGAGGATCAGTGTCAAGAGCTCCAGGAGGAAATTAAACTGTTGAAATCATCCTACGATGAAAAATTTGAAAAAGTGAAACAACTTTCAGAGGACATCAAGCAGGCCGAAACACTCTTGAGAAAGTATCACGAAGAGGAGGAGTATTACAAGAAGTTAGAAAAGGATAATCAAAAACTAGAATCAGATAAACAAAGACTGAAGCAGGAAAAAGGAGAAATTATCTCTGAAAATCAACGTCTAACCAATGAATCACAACGTTTACGTAGATTGAAAAATGAAGCAGAAGAGAAGATAGAGTCTTTAGAAGGACGTTCGTTCTGGCAAAGACTTTTCAATAAATAGTAAATATCAGGTAATGAAACAGTTCTAAAAACAGAGCTGTTTTTTTGATGGAAAGGATAAAGTATGAATTTAGAAGAACTCAAGCAACGGCGAGATGAGCTGATTAAAGATAATGAGTGGGCGGATGGCTTAATTAAAAGGAAGGAAGAAGAACTATGGGAAGTGAAAGTGAGAACGATTGCAGCTTCTGAGCTAGCGAGATCAGCATTGGAATCGGCTGTACGTTCTGCAGGGATTGTAGATACCTTTTACGGACCGGATAATGGAAAGAAAGGAAAGGAGATAGAATGAATTCATTACCACAAAAACAATTTAAACGAATGAAGCGTGAAGTTGAGGAAGAGACGGCACGAGGCGTTGGCTATTTTGAAGGGATTTTAGAACATATTCCTTCTTATCCATTATCAGAAGCAGTAAAAGAACTGGCATTAACTGGCTGGATTACACCTCAGACAGCTATAGTTGATGTTCAAAATATGCTTGTTACTGAATCCATAAAATGGATGAATTACCAGGACTTCAAAGAAGTTGCTCCCTACTTATTTTCCTACCCTAGAGAGCAACGGGAGAAGGATTTATTGGTTCGACCAGTAGAAATCTCCAGGGAATACTTTGAGGAATTAAAAGCCAATGCAGAAGAGCTGTTTCATTTAAAGCAGGATTTAGTCCAGGTGCATGAGAAGCTGGATGCTAAGATTCAGGAATTGGAAACAGATCGGCTGCCAAATGGTGATCAGGTTATTGGTCTTGACCTGGATGCTGAGGAGGCATTATTACTACGGACTCCTGAAAATGCTCAGGTTGAAGAATGGGAGGTTCGCAAGGACGGTTTGATTACTGATTATCGCTCTGCCCTTCCAGAACACGGCCAGATTGTGGAAGCTTTGTTTGAAATGAATAATCCGGATATTGACACCATTCTATATGAAGAAGTGATCAACTATTCTAAACGAACTTGGCCAGACTCTGATCCGATACAATTTTCAGAAGGTATCAAGGAAATGTTGAATCAGGAAGCCCTACTTGATTCATCGTTTTACCACATCGCACAGTTTGAAACGTTGAATCAAGCCTATGTCTATGGATCGACGTCACCTCTTTTTCAGGAACATTTCCCTAGCTACTCAGATTTTGTTATGAACTATGTAGAAGATAGGGAACGATATGAATTATTCGACTATCGGTCAGAAGCTGTATCTCTGGCTCGGGATATTCTAGAGCCTCGATTAGATGATATTAACCAGGTTTTAGGTGCCAAGAATCAGGAAATAATCATTCAAAAGGTAAATGGCTATTCGCAAGGTGAAAGCTGGGATCTAGCTTATTTGCGGGATACAAAGGCTGAAGATCAAGAAGAGGTTCGGTTCTATCTTGAAAATGAAATTGGGGCTTGGTATAAGGGAAGTTTGACAGAATTAGCTGTTATCCGATTTGAGGATATTGATCTGGAGAAGGGCTTCAATGGCCAGCAGGAAGCGGTATATCATATTGATGATAACTTGCTACTCCAGGATAAACTCAAACAAGCTCAACTCCAGATACCTGATTTAGAGCGATTTGTAGAAGCAGAGGAAGTTGAGAAACAGCTTAACCAGACTCAAGAATTTGCAGCAGAAAAAGAAGTGTCTGGACTTTCATTGTAAAGGAGGCAGCAGATGGGATTAACCAAAGAAGCAGCTAAAAATATATCTATCGTTTCTGTTGCGGAACAGTTGGGAATGGAGCTAAAGCGCACGGGAGCATATAGCTATACGTGGATAGAGCATGATTCGTTTGTAATCGATGCAAGGAAGAATGACTTTCATTGGAATTCTCGATCAGAATTTGGGGATGTCATTCAGCTAGTTCAAACTATTAGAGAAGTTTCTTACAAAGAAGCTATGAAATTCCTGGAGACTGGAGAATTTAAGGAAGTGGATTTGGCGGCTCAGATAGCCCCCAAAAAGCCCTTTCACTATAGCTTGGAAAGATATGAGCATCCGGACTTCAATGCTTCTAGAAGCTATCTGAGGACTCAGAGAGGCCTTTCAGATGATACGATAAATTTCTTTTTGAGTCAGGGAAGCATGGCGGAAGCCACTCGAAAAAAAGGAGATTATTTTGAGCCTGTGATAGTCTTTAAGTATAAGGACAACACAGGCTTTTTAGCTGGAGCAAGCCTTCAGGGAGTGGTTGAAAACCGAGTTCACTATCCGGAACGTGGTCGCCTAAAACAAATTATGAGAAACTCAGACGGGCAGCTTGGCTTTTCAATGGATATTGGAAAGCCAAAGCGTTTAGTCTTTGCGGAAGCTCCAATCGATCTAATGAGTTATTATGAACTTCATAAAGATAACCTTCAAGATGTCCGACTAGTTGCTATGGATGGTGTTAAAGAAGGGATTATTAGTAGGCGCTTTATGGAGCTTTATGCGGAAATGAACGGTAAAGCCTACCAAGTAGATCAGAATACTGTAAAAGCTCTAGAAACTGTCGTCAACACAACGGATTATTTCAAAGACGGCCAGCATCAGGATATGATTACGCTGGCTGTAGATAATGATGCTGCAGGGCAGAATTTTATCACTCGCTTACAAGAAAAGGGCATTCCGGTACAGATTGCTATTCCACCTATTATCCAGATTGACCAGGAAAAGGAAGATTGGAATGATTTTCTGAAGCGGGGGAATGAGGCTCCTAATGAGCTAGTGCATGTTTATAGCGCAGACGAAGAGTCCTGGCATTACCAGGGCTATTTTTCAAAAGAAATAGCTCTCGCAAAAGCGCAAGAGCTAACTGAAGATGATGTAAAAGCCTTTGTCTCAGCTAAGCAACTGACAAAGGAAGAAGTCCAGCAGGAATATACAAGGATTATCGATCAAGAGAAAGAAAGGGGAAATAGTATGTCGGAAGTACACGAAGCTAGGGCTGAGTATAAATCAGAACGCCTAGAAGCTATTCGAGATAAAGTTGATGGATTAGTGATTCAACCGGAAACACAGGCTCTAATTGATTCTGGAGAGGTCAAGCAGTGGGCTAAGCAGCCAAATATCTACTTCGTAAAAGGGCTACGTCGAGTTGCTTTAGAATTGACGGAGGAAGGGAGATTTGAACTATCTCCTAAATATCGCCCTAATACGGATGAAGAAAAAGAGATAGTAAACAAGTTGCTGTCCAATCAGAAGAAACGTGAGGATGAGACTCAAAAATCATCCTTGACTCCAGATACTAGCAATCTATCTCCAGAAGATGCGGAATGGCTGAAGCAGAACTGGAATAATATCAGCTTTTCAGTAGAGCCTAAAAAACAGATGGTTATTGATTCAGATAAAACAGTGACCTTTGAAAAACCTTCCAATCCTCTTGGAGATTCTAGTAGAGCACTGGAAGAAAATCAGAGCACAGAAAAAGCTCTTGGGAAGTCTCAAGAGCAAAATGTGAATTCAGAGCATCAAAAAAATGAGAGGACCAATGGTAGTCAGGGGTCTTTACAGCCCAAGGCTGAAGGCAGTCCCACACCCGTACCAGAAGTTGGTACCTTTGAACGCTCTGTTACCAGTCGCCCTACGTTATCCTCTCATTTATTATATTTTAGCATAAATGAAGAGTTTCAGTCAAGTAATGATGGCCACTATCATTCTATTTCCTCGCATGAATTAGCTAAATTGAATCGTCCAATTCGTAGTCAAACTATACAGAATGCAGCACGGTATTACTTGGATGAATTGGCCAATTCTAAAATTTATTATGTCACTCCTGATAAGACTGTCCAAGTAAATTTTGAAGAAAAACACTTCATGCACTTGACGGGGATTAAACCACTTGCAGCTGGCCAGACACCGGAAAAAACCTTGCGTGACTTTGCAGAAGGAAACGGACGCTTTGATAATATTCTTTTGGCCAACAATGATGCAGCATTTGACAAGCTCAAAGTGTTATCAGATCTTTCAGTTGCAACAGAAAGCACATCCTTCTATTTTGATGATTTAACTGATCTTCGGCGTTATAATGGCCGTTTTGACAGCCTCATCAAGTCTGATGATAAAGATATTATTTTGCTGTTTAAAGAGCTGGAAGAGGATAATTATATCCCAGTGTCAGTCTTTCAGTCCAGGACAAAACTGGTCAAAGAACTGGAAACAGTGGATAGAATCCCTATTCTTGGTGTTTACCGAGAACGGGAGGGGCAAATAGAGCAGCTATCAATCAATGAAGCGTTGATTGCTGATGGCGGTAAGGAAATGATGGAAAATTTACAAAGACGAGAATTTGAAGAAACAAATTCTAAAGAGGAAATGATTCAAGATAATCCTGAGCGAACTCTTCCAAGCTCTGACGAAAAAATTCGCCAGCACAATCGAAAAGATGAGATGGATCGAGACTTGGACGGAGATGGCATTTCAAATTCTGATGAGATGCTGCAGGGGACAGATCCTTATAATGCTGCTTCTAATCTTCATAAAAAGCAAGAAGAGCGAGAAAGGAAGACAGATGCTGAGGTAGCAGCTGGAGCTATTATTACAGAAGCTGTCGCCACTAAAAATTCGGAACGAAGCATCTCTCAGATGGTTGCGGATAAAGATACAAAGGCTCTAGCTGAACACTTGAAAGAAGGAATGAAGAACTATCTGGATTCAGATCAGTTTAAATCTTTCTTAGATACGATGAGCAAGTTTCACAATTACTCACTAAATAATATCCATTTGCTGAAGATGCAAAATCCAAATGTGACTCAAGTTGCTAGTTTCAATAAATGGAAAACAGATTTTGAAAGAACCGTCAAAAAGGGAGCTAAAGCTCTGAAAATTTGGGTGCCTTATCAAGTGAAGACAACAATTCCTGACAAGCAAAAGGAGCTAACCTTTGGTCAACCTGAAAAAGAAATGGATCAGAAGGAGATCACTGTTACTCGCTTTAAGCTAGGGAATGTCTTTGATGTTTCCCAAACAGAAGGAAGAGAATTGCCCAAAGCCGTTCATGAATTGACCGGAAGTGTCAAAGATTATGAAGATCTGTATCGAGCAGCTAAAGCTGTTTCAATGGACAATCAGGTTCCCATCAGTTTTGAAGAAATTAAAAGAGAGAGCACAAATGGTTATTACTCTCCAGATGAAAATCGAATTGTCATTTCAAAAAAATTGAAGGGGGAAGAACATATTCTAAAAACAATTTTCCATGAAATGGCTCATGCCGATTTACACAAAGGAACCAATGCACAATATGGAGATGACCAATACCGCAAGCAAGAATTGCAAGCGGAGAGTGTCGCCTATGTTGTAGCTAGTCATTTTGGTTTCGATACTAGCAGCTACAGTTTTGGATATTTGGCCATTTGGTCTAAAGATAAAAATGGCTTTGAAGATATGGTAGAGCAACTGCAGGTTGTCCAAAAAGAAGCAAAAAGTTTGATTGATCGGATGGATGCTAAGCTGGAATTGGTGAAAAATAAAACAGTTGTCAAAGATAAATTTGCAGATAAGCTCCAGCAGGCAAAAGAACAATCTGAGAAGCTGAGTAATCAAAAGGCCGAGGCTGTAAAGCAGGTGGAGGAAAAAAAGTCCCTGAGCAGCCCTCACTAATGGAGGCGCTGATTCGTCGGAAGAAAAACAAAAAAGGAGAAACGGACGATGATTGAACATCTAAAACAAGAAACTTTTGATATTTTGATGGATATATTCTTTGAGAATAGCGAGACAGATTCACCAAAAATTGATGAGGTGAACCAGCACATTTCTCGCAAAGAATGTCTCTACATTCTTCGTAGAGATATGCGGATCAAATCAAACTATGAGCTAGAAGAAGCAGAAAGTTATCCAGTTGCACTTCAAGAAATTGAGGGGATGAGTGATGAAGTATTCGCAAAACTAAGGGATGAAATTCTTAAAATGGAGCCAGCAAACGATATAGATTTTCTGCTTCAAGCTTAAAAAGTTTAAATAAACTTTTCCCTCGTGATATAAAAATTCCTGCTTGCAGGGATTAGGGGATTGGGGATTTCCCCAAAAGTTTAAAAAGTCAAGAATGGTCAGTTTAAGAAGCTGACCATCTCTGACCTTTTTAAAAACAGCATTTGGGTACCCAAGTGCTATGCTTGCCAGAAGAAAAGGGCCCTGAGGCCTCAAGCGAAAAATGCCAGAACGGAGGTGGCTATTTTTGAAAAGTGAAGAGAAACGAAAACGAATGATCCAGAAAAAAATCCGCTTGACGGAGGAAGAAGCTCGGTTCATTTCGACCAAAGTTTTAGAATCTGGAATGACGAATTTTAATGCCTTTGCCCGAATTATGTTGATTATGGGCGAGGTCAAAATCTTAAATTTTGAAGAATTGAGAGAGCTACGTAAGGAAATAAATCGGATTGGAGTCAATGTCAATCAGATTGCAAAAAAGGTAAACGAAGATGACCAGGTTAGTCTAACTGAGTTGAGTCAGATTCTTGAACTACAAAAAAATTTGAAAGAGACAGTCAATCAATTTATTCAAAAACAAGAAAATCAAACAAAGGAACAAGAGCGATGGTTGTAACAAAAGTCCTGCAGATAAAAGGAGTGGCTTCCTTGGGCCGCTCGACAAAATATATCGAGGATGAAGCCAAGACAGTTGAACTGACCGATACAAAAAGTCTAACTAATGCTTTACGCTATATTGAGAATCCATCGAAAACGAGTCTCTTAGAACAAGATGATCATCTAGAATTTCCAGCAGTCGTCAAAGATGGACGGGTGGTCAAGCAGCTTGTTTCTACTTATGGCATCACAGATGCTAGTACAGCGACAGAAGAATTTCTTTTGACAAAAAAGAATGCGGCTCAGCGAAGAGGAACAAAAGAATTATCCGATATTCAAAATCCGAATCGAGTTTTGGCTCATCATATCATCCAATCATTTTCCCCTGAGGATGATTTGAGTCCACAAGAAATTCATGAGATTGGTCGCAAAACGATTTTAGAATTGACTGGTGGTCAACATGAATTTGTCATTGCGACCCACATGGACAAAGGGCATATTCATAATCACATCATTTTCAATTCCACAAACTCGGTTACGCTAAACAAATTTCGCTGGCAGAAAGGAACGAAAAAAAGTTTAGAGAATATTTCAGATAAGTATGCGGATTTGGCTGGAGCAAAAATTCTAAAAGAGCAATTATGGACGAATCGAAAATCGTATCATGCTTACCGCACTAAAAATTCTTTTCGTTATGAGATTAAATCTCGATTGGATTTTCTTTTGCAACAATCAACTTCTCTTGAGGATTTTAAACTCAAAGCCCAGACTTTAGATATTATTCTTGATACGATAGGCAAAGAAGTAAAGTACCGGTTGGCTGATCGGGACCAAACTAGAAATGTCCGTGATCGTACTTTGTCAAAAAAGGGAAATTATTCTTTGGAGAAAATTTCTGAGAGAGTTGTTACTAACGAAGTGACTTTCTCTGTCGATGAAATTAAATCTGAATATGAAAAAATGGTCGCAGAGCGAGACGATGATTTTGAAATGAAAATCACAGTTGAAGAGTGGCAAGTGATGGAAGAAACTAAAAGTGGCATTTATCTTGAAATGGAATTTGGGATTAGGAATAAAGGAACCATTCTCATCCCTGCTCATCAAGTTGAAAAAGCTGAAGATGGTTCTTATGAAATTTTTATCCGGAAGAATGATTTCTATTATTTCGTTAATCCAGAACATGCGGATAAGAACAGGTACATGAAAGGAGAAACAGTCGCATCCCAGCTGTCTTACGATAATGGAGAAATGATTGTCCGAAAGAATCCTAAAATTTCAACTCTAGATCAACTCGTACGTGAGTATAACTATTTATCTGCTCATGGTGTAACCGAAGGACAACAATTTGATGACTTGCTAAATCGTTTTGAAGAAGAGCTAGAGGAGGTCGATAAGATGCTTGATAAATTAGATCGACATTTGGGTGATCTAAATAAAATTCAGGCGGCCTTCCTTGGTCTGGAGTCAAGAGATTCCCAGGAAGTAAAATTAGCTGAATCTATCTTGAAAGACTTTAAAGTGGATCCTAGCACTCGCAAAGCAGAAATTGATAAACTTGTCAAAGAGGCAACCTTCGAGCGCCAGGCTTTGCACCAAAGAGTAGAAGCTATCACAAAAGATTACAAGCTCCATCAGGACATTGAAAAGAATGTAGAGCAGCGGAAGGAGCGAGAAAATTTATTGTAAAATACTTATAAACATCATTATAATTATATTGACAAATATAATTATAATGATATAATAGAGATATAGACAAAGGAGACAGGATATGGTAGATAAAGAAATTCAAGTAATGTCGCTAGAAAAATTTCTCGGTTTGAAAGGATTAAGCTTCCCAATTAGTGATTATCTAGATGACAAGTGGCGAGGTAATAGACATTTTTCGAGTGGGAAGCAAAGAGAAAACTTTTCAAAAGATGCCAGAAGAATCATTGATGAGTACCATGAACAAAGAAATGAAGCTATTAAAGAATATAATGCTTTGGTAGAAAGTGGTAAATTTAGACCACCGACTAATATAGAGAAATCTTTGGAAACAGCTCAAGGGCATCCAGATAATCGGTCAGTACAGGCTGCTAGGAGAATGTTGGCTAAGAGGGGGTATGATTGGAGAACAGGCCTGCCGAACAATAAGACTTGTAGTGCTTGAATATTTACAAAAAAGAACGTAATCAAGAGAATTAAGGAGATTCATCATGAAAATTATTACTTTTGCGGCTATAAAAGGCGGTGTTGGAAAAACTACTTTAACTTTTAATTATGGGGAGTGGTTGGCTAAGAAAGGGCACAATGTCCTGCTGATTGACCTGGATCATCAGTGTAATTTGACCCAGTGTTATAATATCTATGAGAGCAAGAATACCATTGCTAATGCTTTCAAAGGTGGTGACGTGGATATTAAGCACGTCAAGGAAAATATCAGTCTGATTCCAGGATCAGTTCAGCTGGACACAGTGGAACGAGATCTGGAGAATAGCGACAAGAAAAATATGTTGCTTTATCTCTGGTTAGAAGATAACTACGATAAGAAGCAGCTGGATCAGTTTGACTATATCCTGATTGACTGCAGGCCAGATTTTGCGACGGCTACCAAGAATGCGGTGGCGGTTAGTCATGCTATCATCAGTCCGCTGACTCCTTCTGAATTTGGCTATAATGCTAAGTTCAATCTATCTACTCGACTAGAAGCTTTCCGAAAGGATGTGATTGACTATCGGACTAGCGAATCTTATATCACAGCCGAACTTTATTTCCTGGCCAATATGATCCGACCAAACTATGGATCCTCCTGGGAGCTGCTGGAGGCTCTGGGATTGGAAGCAAAAGAAAAGGGGACGGATAACCTTTTAGGGATTGTACCAGCAAAAGAACTGTTCAATCATTCCACGATTGATAAAGTCTCTATTGCAGACATGAGAGAAAATCCAAAGCTTTATCAGAAACACAAAAAGTTTTTTAATGAGCTGGAGCAAACTTTCTCAAAAATTTATGATACAATATAATTATATTTATAAACACAATTACAATTATAAACATAATTAGAAGGAGATTATCATGGCATTTACCCCTAAGGAAAAAGAAATATCACAGATCATTGAAGCGAGCAGCCAACCTGATCAGACTCCAAATGGAGTCGCCGTTGAGTTTGAAAGCTTTGAGCGTAAGAAGCAGTTTCAATTCACTCTGAAACCTAGCAATCGAAAGAAACTGGATAAAGTGGCTAAAGCAGCTGGTGCAAAGTCGGCCTCGGATTATCTTGATAAGTGGTTGGAGAGTTTATAATAAAAACCAGATATAATTATAGTTATAAATATAATTATATCTGGATTATAATAAGGAGAAATTATGGATTTAATCACGAGACTCTTGGCAGAGAGAGAAGGGAAAGTACATGGTGGTATTTATGACATCACACAGAAACGCTTTGCTTATAATTCTAATCGGATCGAAGGGAGTCGTCTGACAGAAGAACAGACTAGCTTAATTTATGAGACAAAGACGATCGCAAATATTGATGCTAAAGGAATCAAAATTGATGATCTGGTAGAAATGAATAATCATTTCAAGTGCTTTGATTATATCTTAGATACCGTTAACGAGCCACTGACAGAGAACTATATTAAAACACTGCATCGGATTCTAAAAAGTGGAACAAGTTCGGAGCATAACCCGATAGCTCCAGTTGGTCGTTATAAAGTTTTACAAAATGAGGTGGGAAAAATTGCGACAGCTTCTGTTGAACAGACTGAAGATGAGATGCTTTCTTTGCTGCTTGGTTATGACTTAAAAGAACAGAAAGATTTGAATTACTTAACAAGTTTTCATGCACAGTTTGAAAGAATCCATCCTTTCGCAGATGGCAATGGTCGAATAGGTCGGTTGCTTTTGTATAAACAGTGTTTAAAAGAAGGTCTTACACCACTTATTGTAGATGATCTAAACAAGGCAACTTACTATTCAGCACTTGAAGCGTTTCAGGTTCAAGACAACAGACAGCCCTTGTTTGATTATTTCCGCTCGGAGCAGAAATTCTATGAAAACTATCTCAAAAACAAAGGATTTGAAGGGGCTATCAATGATGAGAAAGCTGGTGACTTTATAAAAAAGTCAGATAAATTCTCAGAGAAATTAGATCAGTTTAAGCAAAAGGCAGAAAAAGAGCCTCCTCAAAAACCCAATCTCAAAGAAGAGAAAGGTTTATGTTTATAAATATAGTTATAAACATAATTACAAATATAAAAAATCATTATTCTTTTTATTGCAAAATATGCTATACTAGTTGTGAGGTGATAACCCTAACAACCACCTTGAGTCTGGTTTTATACCAGGCTTTTATTTACTCTGAAATAGAAAATTTGAACTCTTGGGCTAAAATAATTATAATTTCTTAGTATGATTATTTTAGTCCAGGAGTATTTTTAGTTTGGATACGAAGATTATTGATGAAAGAGATTTTGTGGAGAAATTTAAAGAGAAAAACCTAGAAGGTTTTCATAAATTTGTAAGTGATTATGATAAATTTATGTCTCCTATCATGCGTGCGAGGGGTTATAAATTTGTAAACTATGCTGAAAGAACAGTGACTTTTACTTTTGGTCAAGTCACATTTTCTAGAAAACGCTGGTATAAAAAAGGGAGGTGTCGAATTCCAGTGGATGAGAAGCTGGGATTAGAAAAGCGAGCTGCTTACTCAAAAGAGTTGCTTTATCAAATTACGAGACTGGCTACGATGATGCCCTATCGGAAAGTAGTGGAAGTGATTGAGCTGATGTATCAAGTGTATATTACTAAAGATACTGTACTGAAGGCAATTCAACTTGCGGATGAGCTTTTAGCTGAAAAGGAAGATTATCGATTTTATCAGGAAGGCAAGATGAATAAAAAAATCGAGGTACCAGTCATTTATCTCGAAGGCGATGGTTTATGGATAAAAGTTACTGAACAAGAAAAAGAACGAAGGAACAAAGACATAGCGCATTTTGTGATTCACACAGGTTCAGAGCGACAAGGAAACAGAACCATTCTAAAAAATAAGGTTGAAATCGTATCTCAAAACAATCGAGTTGCTAGGGAGAAGGTTATTGATTATATTTATAACCATTATGAAATTAATCAAAACACTTTGCTGGTAACGAATTCAGATATGGGGCATGGCTATACACCTTATATTTTCCAAGAAATAGCGAAAGGATTGAAAATTAAGAACCATGAGCATTTTTGGGATCGATTTCACTTGAATATGGAAATAAAAAAGTCAGTTTATTCTTATTCAAGTGAGCTTTATGATCGTTTTTTGGAAGCAATCAAAAACAACAGTAAAAAGATGCTTAAAAGTGCCATTGATACTCTAGAAGCATTAGTATTGAATACTCAGGACGAGAAGAAGTTTGAAAGTTTTATAAGTTTTAAGAAAAGGATCTTACTAAATTTTCAATACACTCAAAGCCCTAAACAAAGAAATCTAGAAATAGACAGCTTAGGGATTATGGAAAGTCAGCATCGTAAAATTAGTTATCGAATGAAAAATAGAGGAATGTATTGGTCCCTTGACCATGCGGATACCATGTCTCATATCATTTTGTTGTCTCATAACCAGATAAGAGACCTATTTTTTGGTAATTGGAGAAAAGAGTATGAAAAATACCGCTCAGAGGGAATGAGCGGTGCTAAGGTAAAGGAAAAAATGAAACGGGTTCCACGTAGTCTAGGTCTGATGGTTGATGCTTCTTGGAAGGGCCATAGGCATAGAGAACGGGATCGATTTCTTAATAAAAAAGTAAGAAAATAATTAGGAAAAACGCTTAAAAACAGCTTAAATTCTTGACTTGTAAGAGGTATTAGTGTATAATATCCTTATAATTAAAAAAGAGGCACGCAGCAACGTACCTCTCATAAAGATAAACAATTTGGGCTTGTTTATCAGTAAGATTAATACTATCAGAAATTTTAGTAGATGTCAAGGCTGAGCAAGTAAATTGTTTAGCCTTATTTTATACTACTCATTTTCTATATATTTTTTTGAAACCTCAAAAATCCAGACACATACCTACAGAAGAAAAGTTCTTGACAATCAATCAAAGGTATGGTATGATTAAAAAGATTTTGGACTTGAAGGGAGTGAAAAAAATGTCAAAAACAGTAGTACGCAAGAATGAATCTCTTGACGACGCACTTCGTCGTTTCAAACGTGCGGTTACTAAAGCTGGTACTCTTCAAGAAACACGCAAACGTGAATTCTATGAAAAACCTTCTGTAAAACGCAAACGCAAATCAGAAGCAGCTCGTAAACGTAAAAAGTTCTAATTAGTAGAATGAGGAAACAGTCAGTTTGGCTGTTTTTTTGGCTCTTTTCTACCATTTGTCAAGTCTGTCAAGGCTTTAAGTGAAAAATGAGATAAGACAGTAGCTATTCCGAGGTTACTGTCTTATTTTTAACACTTTTTGAGCCATAAAAGGGCATGCAAAAAAA